>DGOV01000098.1:0-833 GCA_002390205.1 Proteobacteria bacterium UBA4457
GCCCTGCAAGGGGTCCATATCCAAAAGGTCAATAGCCAGCACACCACCTTTCTTCCCCACGGCAGACGTCGCCACTTGAGCCCAACCACCTGGAGCTGCTCCTAAATCTAAAACCGTAGATCCTTTTCGGAAAACCTTAAATCTAGCGTTGATATCTTGAAGCTTATAGGCCGATCTTGAACGGAACCCATCCTTGAGGCGTTGCTTGACAAATTTATCTTGTGACTGCCGCTGTAACCATCTGTTACTAGATGCACTTTTAGCCACTTAAACGTATTTTACCGCTAAAATATCGTACTCGACCTCTCCACTAGGGGTTTCAACCATTGCAATGTCTCCTTCAGACTTCCCTATGAGGGCTCGTGCTATAGGCGAATTAACCGAAATCATACCGGAGCGAATATCCGCTTCATCTTCACCTACGATTCGATAAATCGCAGCCTCATTGGTTTCAACATTTGAGACTTCAACAGTTGTGCCAAACACCACTCGGCCACCAGCATCGACTTTAGTGACATCAATGACCGTTGCGTTGGACAGTTTCGACTCGACATCCGAAATTCGGCCTTCGTTGAAACTCTGCTGTTCCCGAGCAGCGTGATACTCAGCATTTTCTTTTAGATCTCCATGCGCCCTAGCTTCCGATATTGCTTGCACAATCCGCTGACGATCCTTTGTTTTCCTTTGGTGCAATTCTTCCTTTAACCGCTCAGCTCCTGCCGCTGTCATCGGTGTTTTATTCATGTCAAAAACTCCTCATGCAAGGTTTGCAAGCACCTTACCTTCACTGCGCTTTTATCTAACATGGCAATAGCTGCCGCAGCCGCTCCTGC
>DGOV01000098.1:848-1106 GCA_002390205.1 Proteobacteria bacterium UBA4457
ACCGTTGTAGTATATGCCACCCGATGCTGAAGGGCCTGAGCCCTGATAGACGCAGACTCAGCCTTAGATCTTTTATCTGCGCTCGTGTTAATAATTAAACTGATTTTTTTATCTTTAATCATATCAACTATATGAGGTCGACCTTCAGTCACTTTATTGACTTTTATGCACTCAATTCCTGCTGCTTGTAAATAACGCGCTGTGCCTATCGTAGCGTAGATCAGAAACCCCTCCGTGTGCAATTTATGAATTACACCG
>DGOV01000098.1:1114-2811 GCA_002390205.1 Proteobacteria bacterium UBA4457
AAATCTCTTCTTTATGTCCGTCCCGAACACTAACAAAAACAGAGCCTGTCAACGGCAAGGCCATATTAGCCGAGACTTGCGCTTTACCAAAGGCTTCCCCGAAACTCACTCCAATCCCCATCACTTCACCAGTCGATTTCATTTCTGGACCAAGAATCGGGTCGACACCACGGAACTTTATAAAAGGAAACACTGCTTCTTTGACTGAATAATAAGAGGGCACGCGTATCGCCGCAACACCCTGTTCCTTCAAGGACTCTCCTATCATGCATTTGGCACCGATATAAGGTATCGACATCCCAATAGCTTTGGAGACAAAAGGAGCTGTCCTAGAAGCACGAGGATTTACCTCCAAGACATAAATCATACCATCTTGTATGGCAAACTGAACGTTCATCAAGCCAATTACCTTCAACTCTAAGGCCATTTTAACGACTTGATCTCGCAGCTCAGATTGAATGGCGCTAGACAACGTATGAGGTGGCAGAGAGCAAGCTGAATCTCCCGAGTGCACACCCGCCTGCTCGATATGCTCCATAATCCCACCGATGAATACTTCTTTTCCATCACAGACTGCATCCACATCTACTTCAATTGCTCGGTCCAGAAAATGATCTAACAAAATTGGTGACTCGTTAGAAACAGCAACCGCAGCGTCCATATAAGTCATTAAGTCGGCTTCGCTATAGACGACTTCCATAGCTCTCCCGCCCAAAACATAGGAGGGTCTCACAACTAACGGATAACCAATCTCTGAGGCCATACTCTTAGCCTCAGAGATGCCTTTTATAATTCGATTCGGAGGCTGCTTTAGGCCTATATCATTAAGGAACTCTTTAAACCTTTCTCTATCTTCAGCTAGGTCAATTGAATCGGGGGATGTGCCGATAATAGGAACTCCATTTTCCTCTAGCGCTCTTGCCAACTTCAACGGAGTTTGTCCTCCATATTGCACAATAACCCCATAAGGCTTCTCTAGTTCGATGATTTCCAACACATCTTCTAAGGTTACAGGTTCAAAATATAAACGATCGCTCGTATCGTAGTCAGTGGAGACAGTTTCTGGATTACAATTCACCATAATAGACTCAAACCCAGCATCATGGACTGCGATAGCAGCTTGCACACAGCAATAATCGAACTCTATACCTTGACCTATCCTATTAGGACCTCCACCTAAGACAATAATTTTCCGTACAGCAGATGGTGCAGCTTCACATTCTTCATCATAACTAGAGTACATATACGGTGTGGAGGCATCAAATTCAGCGGCACAAGAGTCAATACGTTTATAAATAGGTTTAACGTTCAACTTCTTTCTATAGGCAAAAATTTCAGATTCAGGCAGCTCTAAAACATGAGCCAAACGCGCATCAGAAAATCCTTTTCGCTTCAATGCAAAAAGCTCGTCAAAACAAACGCTTTCCAAGGAACGTGATTTCAGAGAAAGCTCGAGCTGAATTATTTCCTCTATCTGCGACAAGAACCAAGGGTCAATGCTGGTCAAATCAAAAACTTCTTCTAATGAAAACCCTAGCCGGAAAGCATCACCAAGGTACCAAATCCGTTCAGCACCGGCGATACTGAGTTCTCTCGAAATGACTTCCTTAGTCACTGTTTTCAAGTCAACAACCGAATCTAAACCGCTGACACCAGTCTCAAGGCCCCTCAATGCTTTCTGAAAAGATTCTTGAAAG
>DGOV01000143.1 GCA_002390205.1 Proteobacteria bacterium UBA4457
AATGAATGCCGCTGAACATGCTGGCCGAAGATGAGCTGCCAAGTTCGTTTATAACTTCCGCTATTTCCAAATATTCTATTTACGCCCTGGATAAATTGCTGATAGTCACAACGAGCCGGCAAATACTTGTCTCAAAAAATCAGCCAGCTGTTCCTTTTCTACTCGTTTACCATTATGCTAGATCCCACAATTATTTAGGGATTCTCTTAAGCTTTGCTGTAACCGCTGCCAGTACCACAATAGGTGATAACTCATGAATAGATACAGCGACATAGACCGCGACTCCGGCGTAGTTCAATATGAATATGGAGATGATTACATCAATGTTCGATTTAGTGATGGAGCGACGTACTACTATAACTATGCAAGCGCAGGAGCACATCAAATTGAGAGAATGAAAATACTGGCTAATAGAGGCGATGGACTAAATGCCTATATAAATGAACATGTCGCCAAGCGGTATGCGCGTCGGGAAAGATAAAATTGATGCCACCTTATTCACTAAAGGAATTTAAAGTTGTCTTCCCAAAAATTTAGAATTCTATCAATAGATGGCGGCGGAATAAGAGGCGCTTTCTCTGCTCATATTCTTACTTGTATTAGTGAGAGATTGAAAATCAACTTGCATGAAGCATTTGATATGTTTGCTGGAACTAGTACCGGCTCAATTATTGCGGCTGCAATAGCTTGTAATAAGAGCCCAACCGAAATATCTAATCTCTATCAAATTCACGGCAAAGATATATTCTCCTCAAAGAAAAAATCGATCTGGCCTGAGAAGTTCAAACTGGGAATGCATTCAAAATACAACAAAGATAATTTGGAAAAACTCCTTACCGATCAATTTGGAGATACACAGCTTAAAGATGTCGATAAGCCTTTACTGATTCCCGCCACAGACATTGGAAATGGGTGTGTACATGTCTTCAAATCTCCATATTCTGAAGCTTTTACAAGAGACGGTGACTTTCTTGTTAGCGGGGCAGTTCTGGCCTCTTGTTCTGCTCCTGTATATTTTGATCCAGAGAAGGTAGAAAACTATCACTTAGCAGATGGAGGAATTTGGGCCAACAATCCATCTCTAGCAGCAGCTATAGATGCCACTAAACGACTGAATATTGAATGGAACGATATCCAGATACTTTCAATAGGAACTGGTCTCAGTCGGGTTGCTTATGGCACGCAAAAGAAAAGAAATTGGGGATTGTTAAATGGCTGGAATAGTTCAGAGTTCGTGGATTTCAACCTATCTCTCCAAGCCCAATCCACACATAATTACTTATCATTGATTCTTGGCAAAAATCAGATCATGCGACTCAATTTCGAATCAGATAAACCGCTTCCCATGGACGACTTCAGAATCGTTGACGATCTAGTCTCCCGCGCTGACAGACTTTTTACTCATGAAAGCGAAAAGCTAATAGAATTTTTCGCATAACACTCATAGGCAGAACATGGAAATACAAGAATCGATTCTAAAAGAAGCTGCACGCAACTTGGATATCTCACCATCCGACTTCAGAAGAGCTCAAGAAAGATTCAACGCTGTAAAATCCTGGCTAGAGAATGGGAACTACATTTCAGGTCAAGAACCAGAAATATATCTCCAAGGATCGTTTCGTCTAGGAACAGTCGTAAGACCATACAGAGGTGACAAGGACGGAGACTTTGACATTGACCAGGTCTGTGAAATTCATAATCCTAGTGACCCTAAAAACCCTGCGATTTTAAAACATGATGTTGGGGATAGACTTAAAGAAAATGCCGACTATCTAAGAATGCTAGATGATGAGGGGAAAAGGTGCTGGACTATAGAATACGCTTCCGAAGAGAACCGCCCAGGCTTTCATTTAGATGTACTGCCCGCTCTGTCTTCAGCTAGTTATCAAGAGCACCAAATCGATATCACAGAAAAGAATGATGAAATGTATTCTTGGTCAACAAGCAACCCGAAGGGCTACTACTATTGGTTCAAGTCTAAAAATCCCATCTCTCAAGAGCAGCAAGAAAGCGCCAGAAAGGCTATCTATCAAGCTAATGAGAAGCTGTATCAACAGATTGATGAAGTTCCAAAACGCCTTGTTAGGACTAATCTTCAGAGATCACTTCAGTTAATGAAACGTCACCGTGATGTGCATTTTTCAGGGAAAGATCACAAACCAATTTCAATTATAATGACTACAATCACTGCACACGTTTATACAGGACAAGACATAGTAACGACGATTACTAATTTCATTTCTTATACTCTAGCAAGATACGAATCCTTTGTCCGTGATGGTTATTTGGAGAATGATGGAATTCTTTATCATGATGGTAGTGAATGGGTTATCCCTAACCCTGTCGATCACCTCTCACCATCCGAAGAACAAGAAAATTTCGCTGACAAATGGAATACAGACCGAATGCTACCAATGGCTTTCTTCTCATGGACTGATCAATTGCGTAGGGATCTCAGCGCATTCGTATCAAGTAATCAAGTTGATGACTTGAATCTTAAAACTATCCCAATAGGAACCGCCAAATCGTACAGTACCTCGTTACCGGATAGAGTAGCTGACGAAACCAAGAGAAAGTATTTAAATACACCAAATTTTCTGAATCTGATTCATTTGGGAATTGATGGCAAGGTGGCATGGGAACCCATAGCCAAGCTAGCATTGTCTAATTTCAGAAATGCCGAAGACGAGGACAGTGTAGATATTGCCAAAATTAACTTCTACCAAGTAGCTATACATCGAGGAAAAGGCCTTTCCCATGATGCGATTGAAGATGTTAGACAGCTTCTTACTAAAAGGAGTGACTCAGCAGCATTTGTATTGTGTTGCAATCTGCTCATGGGATCAGTTACAAATAGGATGATTCGAGATGGGCTGAACGAGAGTGGGTATTCCAATGTCTTGCAATGGCCTATTTTAAGGTTAGCTAAGCCGGAACGTCTATTCCCGTAAATTACTTCATAGCACTGCGACTAAACAGATATCTGGTCGACTGCATTTTTAAGCTTATCCACTGAGACGTCTATATATCTCTGTGTAGTCACCATGCTGCTATGGCGCGCCAATTCCTGTATCACACGCACAGATATGCCCTTCTCACTGAGGCTTGTTATAAAGCTCCTCCGTCCACTATGACTTGAGGCATTCTCAATATTGGCTTCCCTGTACAAGAATTTGAACAGGTTCTGAATAGTCTGGCTGCTGAACCCTTTACGCTTTTGCGAACGGAAGAGCTTGCCCTCAGTGTCCTCTAGCAAGTACGAGTGCCTCTCTACATACAACGCTATTTCCTTCCGTAACTGCTCGTTAACGACAACCTGTTGAGCCTGAGAGCCCTTCGTTTGCCAGTTCTGCAAATAGATCGTGTCCTTAATCTCAACAATGTCCGTTTGAACGGACAAAACATCTTTCACCCTTAGCTGGGCAAGCTCGCAAGCACGCAGACCCGCCAGAAAGCTGAATAGCACAATAAGGCGATTACGATCCTTGTGCCTTGTGAACGTCACTATCTTTAACAGGCGTTTTAACTCTTCCG
>DGOV01000086.1 GCA_002390205.1 Proteobacteria bacterium UBA4457
CAAGTCCATGGGGGAAAAATGGACGTGATTTCTATGAGAAAGCGTCAAGACGAGGAGTGTTGCCTGTGGACTTCTCTAAAACACTTGCAATACTCCACACGTTAGATTGGAAAAAATCTGGGTTAGAATTCTTGGGCGTCCCATCGCCTGATCGTGGCTTTGCACTAGCCGAGATAAATAAATGGAAATCATTGATTGATGTTAGTGACCATCAACCAGAACCTATTCTTACAGATCTGATTTATTGGTTGGAAGAGAATGCCCCACTTAGCCAGAGAGTGACGTTAGTGCATGGGGCTTATCGCACGGGGAATATTCTTATTGAGGAAGATAGAATCTCTGCCGTTCTTGACTGGGAACTTCAAACACTAGGTGACCCTATGTACGATGTCGCCTACGTTCTTAGTGATCTTAACCGAGAAGGCACTAACTTACTTTCAAATGTTGTTGATCGTGACATCTTCTTTGAGACCTATGAATCGATGACAGGCTGGACCATTGATGAAAAAATTTGTCGGTACTATGATGCTTTATACGCTATGCGCTCTGTCGCATTTTGGATGAGTGCTTCCGGGCTTTACGCTTCGGGGAGAAGCGATGATATTAGACTGGCGCGCACTGCCTGGTCAGTAACGGTTGTGCTTGAGCGTGCAGCCAAAAACTTAGGTTATTAATTCATTATAGGAAGGGGAAAATGAACAACACAACAGTAGGAGACGACGTCGACGTGATTATTATCGGCGCAGGCGTCAGCGGTCTTTACAACTTATACCGCCTTCGACTTCAAGGGCTAAATGCATGTATTGTTGAAGCTGGGTCAGGTGTTGGAGGTACTTGGTATTGGAACCGTTATCCAGGCGCACGGTTTGATTCTGAAAGCTATTCATATCAATATAGCTTTTCCGATGAGCTACTAGAGGAATGGGAATGGAGTGAACATTTTTCTCCTCAACCAGATAATGAGCGCTACTTAAACTTTGTCGCCGACAAGTTCAAATTAAAAGAGCACATTGATTTTAATGCCCGAGTAAAATCCGC
This sequence comes from Proteobacteria bacterium UBA4457, assembly GCA_002390205.1. GTDB lineage: Bacteria > Pseudomonadota > Gammaproteobacteria > UBA4457. Next base: position 1,039 of record DGOV01000086.1, read on the forward strand.
AACGTACTGCTCAGATGCAAATAGATGGACCGTGGAAACAGAAAATGGCACCACCAAAACGGCTCATTTTCTCATCACAGCGGTAGGCATTCTCTCAGCTCCTAATATGCCGCCCGTCCCTGGTATTGATAGTTTTGCCGGCACCTCTTTCCATACAGCTCGATGGCCAAAGGAAAAAATTAACCTACGCGGGAAAAGAGTAGGTGTTATTGGCGCGGGGGCGTCTGCTGTTCAGCTAATCCCTATGATTGCGAAAGAAGTTGGACACCTTACCGTATTTCAGCGCGAACCGAACTATTGCTGCCCATTAAGGAACTCGAAAATATCAAAAGAAGAGCAAGCAACTCTCAAAAATAGTTATCAAGACGTATTCGAGCAATGTAAAAAAACGTTTGCTGGATTTATGCAAGACTTTGATCCGAGAAGTACGTTTGATGTTACTAAAGGAGAGAGAGTAGCCTTTTATGAAAAAATCTGGGAACAGCCGGGTTTCACTAAATGGTTTGGTTGCTTTCATGACATTATGACTGATGAGGCGGCTAACGAAGAGTATGGTGATTTTGTTCGTAAAAAAATAAGATCTCGTGTACATGATCCGAAAATTGCAGAATTATTACTACCTAAGGATCACCTCTTCGGATCAAAAAGAATTCCTTTGGAGACCAACTACTATGAAGTTTATAACCAAGAAAATGTGGCGCTCGTGGATGTTAAAACCGTCCCAATTACCGAAATAACTCCAAGCGGGGTTAGAACATCACAAGCTGATTATGAATTAGATGTGATAATTTATGCCACTGGATTTGATGCTGTAACCGGTGAATTGGCGCGTATGAATATAGTGGGGGAAAATGGAAAAACCCTATCAGAGGCTTGGTCTGATGGACCTCAGACTTACCTTACGTTGCAAACGTCAGGGTTCCCCAATCTGTTTCTCGTTAACGGCGCGCTATTTTGCAACTACACACGCTGTGCAGAAGTAGTAGCTGAGTGGGTGAGTGATTGTATCAATCATCTTTCAATCCATGGCTTTACGAGGATAGAAGCGACAAAAGAAGCAGAGAAGGCGTGGACTGAGCATTCAAATTCACTGACCGATGGAATGTTATTCACCAAAACTAATTCATGGTTTATGGGGACAAACATTCCTGGCAAGAAGAAAAATTTCTTATTTTATGCTGGCGGAGCCCCCGCATATAGAGAAAAATGTGCGCAGGTTGCTGCCGATGGTTACGAAGGTTTTTTATTGAGTTAAGTTACCATAAGAGCTTATAGGTTCCGCTTGTACAACAAAACTCTAATTTGATACATACCGATAGAAGCATTGCTTGAGTGCAAACGTTTAAAAGTACTTAAGAACTGATATAATGACCTTCAGAAATTGGCACCTGAATAAAGGCTAAAACATGGATATTGAAGAAGCGATTCGCTCAAGGCGTTCCATTCGCGCGTTCACTAATCAAGAAGTTGAACAAGAAAAAATTTCGCGAATATTCGAATTATCCCAGCGTTCGCCAAGTGGGACGAACACCCAACCATGGCATACATACGTTTGTAGAGGCGAAGCAAAAGATGCAATAGTCAGAGATGTTTGTGCACTTTTTGATAAGGGTGAAGCCAAAAGCTATTCGGAATATGACTATTACCCAGACAAATGGAATGACACTCATACCGCACGCAGGAGAAAAATCGGCTGGGATCTATATGGACTAGTTGGGATAAAAAAGGGAGACCGCGAACGCACGGCAATTCAGGCGCGAAGAAACTATTGCTTTTTTGATGCCCCCATCGGTGTATTTTTCACAACAGATGCCTACTTAGGGCGAGGCAGCTGGTCTGATGTTGGGCTCTATATGCAGACCGTCATGCTTGCTGCGAGAGGAGAAGGTCTTCATACATGCCCTCAGGCGGCATGGATAAACTTTCAAGAACCTATCTTCGAACACCTCAGCATCCCTAATGATCAAGTTATTGTTTCAGGAATGGGCCTAGGTTATGAAGATACTTCAGCAATTGAGAATACACTTGTCAGTGAGCGAGAAAAAACAACTAATGTCGTAAATTATGTTGGATTTAATTAATTAGTCGGAACTTAAGGTATTAATATGCTGAAACTAATCAGATGGTCTCTTGGTAGAGTTATTTTAACTCTAGATTTTCTGACTCCTCCGCACCCTGTGAAAAGAGAGCCTGAGGACCAAAAAAAAATGGATGACAAAGCGAGTCAATTGAGCCTCTACCAATTTCGAGCCTGTCCGTTCTGCGTAAAAGTTCGCAGATTTATGCAACGAAATGCGCTTCAAATAGAACTACGTAATGCTAAAGATCACGGAATTCACAAAGATGAACTTATTCGAGGCGGGAAACGTCATAAAGTCCCATGTCTGCGCATCGAAAATAAGGAAGGACCTGATGAATGGCTGTACGAGTCATCTGCGATAATTGATTACCTCAAAAGAGAGTTCTCGTTACCCCAATAAACACGACTAGCTGGTCATTTCTGAGCCTTCCAATCTCTTGCTTTCAGCACGTTTTGGATCGTGGCTAAAAAATGTATCCTCGTGCTTGAGCGCTTCGATACCTCCCACGAAATGTGCTTTAGAGCGAACAAATACTTCAGCATCGAGATCATACCAAAAAGTAGGCGGATCGAATGTCCCACCCATGATTCCTACCATTCCTGGAAAAACTTCTAAACGGCTCAGTATGGTAGTCCCACAATTCTGACAAAACTCATTATTCCAACTATTATCAGACTCGCTTTTAAAGTTATAACTCCCCAAGGTTCCAGCGGTAATTAGAAAATTTTCTTCCAAAAAATAGGCTAGAACACCAAATGCACTGCCGCTTCTTAGCTGGCAATACCGACAGTGGCAAACACCTTTTACTTTTGGTTGTCCAAGCGCCTTATATCTGACTTCCCCACAAAGACAGCCACCAAAATGTTCTGCATTATCATCCATAGTCCGTCCGCTCCCTAACTGCTTTCTCAATATTATAAAGCACCTCACTACTGCTGCAGTTCGACGCCCTTTTCGTATCTTATACTTTTCAATTTTACGCCATCCACATCAAAATATTCCCAAAGACCTTCAGGCAGTCCTTTTTCATAATTCACTCTGGCTTTCAGCCTAGCATTTCGATAAAAGTACTCACTCGTCCCATGAAGTACCCCAGAGACGTAAGAAACTCGTGCAAGCACAGCGCCATCACCATCACGCTCAACCAGAATACCGCTCAAGATCTTCTTGTCTCGGGAGTCGTATGCAAGACCATTTTCCATTCGCACTGTCTTAAGAAGACGTGTATCAATCTCCTCCAGCTTTTCCGTTGAAGCAAAATAGTAAGCAAACGCAAGAGCAAAAAGAACGGTATAAACAACTATACGTTTCATATTAATCCCGTCTTTATAGATTTTTTTGCCGCTCTAAATCGTTTTTTACTTAAAGAAATATAGGTGGGGTCTAGCTCAATGCCTACATAACGACGTTGATTGTTAATGCAAGAGACTCCGGTAGTCCCGCTTCCATTAAAGGCATCCAGCACCAGATCATTCGGGTCAGTCGCTGCAAGAACAAGCTGATCGACAAGCTGAAGCGGCTTTTGTGTAGGATGCCTACCATACTCCTTCTCTTTTTTACCTGGAGCGGTCATTACCCATACATCTTTCATTTGCTTCCCACTATTCAATTCTCGCATCAAGCTATAGTTAAACTTATGTTTGGAATTAATATCCTTAGCTGCCCAGATGATCGTCTCGGTGCTATGGGTGAAATAACGACATGATAGATTTGGAGGAGGATTCGGCTTCTGCCATGTAATGTTATTCAGAAGCTTCATGCCCAGTGATTGCATTGCAAAACCAACGGAATAAATTGAATGAAAAGTTCCAGATACCATGATAGAGCCGTCCGGCTTCAACAATTTCTGACACGCTTTCAACCAACTGAGATTAAACTCTAGATTTTTTTCACATCCCTCAGAGCGATCCCAATCCCCTTTATCAACTTTAACCATTGTCCCGTTCTGACAAGTCATTCCCCCATTCGAAAGAAAGTATGGGGGATCGCAAAATATTAGGTCAACGAAAGCACCTCGCTCTGCGTCAAGCTTACCCATGATTTCAAGGCAATCGCCTTGTATTAACTCTATTTGAGTAGCCAACTTCTCTTTCTCGTTTGGGGAACCGAGACCTCCGTGTTCATA
>DGOV01000079.1 GCA_002390205.1 Proteobacteria bacterium UBA4457
AGAAATCCAGCTGTAATAGCTGATAACGTAGGTGATAATGTTGGAGATTGCGCAGGTATGGCTGCAGATCTCTTTGAAACTTATGCGGTGACAGTGATAGCTACAATGCTGTTAGGCCACCTTATGATCGATACATTGGGAGCCAACGCTGTAATCTATCCATTGGTGCTTGGTGGCGTATCCATCTTAGCTTCAATTATTGGGTGTTTCTTTGTTAGATCTAAAGAAGACGGCAGTGTAATGGGCGCGCTTTATAAAGGCTTAATTGCTGCCGCGGTCATAGCGGGTGTAGCGTTTTATCCGATTACTCAAGAATTAATGCCGACCCAGGCTAACGGATTATTCGCCTGCGCCATAATAGGTCTCCTCCTGACAGCGGCTCTTGTATTGATAACTGAGTACTACACTGGAACTGAATACGCTCCCGTGAAACATATAGCGAAAGCATCTGAAACTGGTCACGCTACCAACATGATTGCGGGTCTCGGTGTTTCTATGAAAGCTTGTGCTCTTCCCGTCATAGTTATCTGTGCAAGCATTTACTATGCTCATGCATGGGCCGGACTTTATGGCATTGCGATAGCCGCAACGTCGATGTTGTCAATGACAGGAATTATCGTCGCTCTAGACGCATTTGGCCCCATTACAGATAATGCCGGCGGTATCGCTGAAATGTCTGACCTCCCAAGTGAAATTCGTGTGATCACAGATAAGCTTGATGCTGTAGGTAATACCACTAAAGCTGTTACCAAAGGCTATGCAATTGGCTCAGCGGCCTTAGCGGCCTTGGTCTTGTTCGCTGACTATACAGCTGGGCTTGAGGCGGCTGGAAAAGGAATCCAGTTTCTTTTGTCTGACCACGAAGTAATTATCGGGCTATTTTTGGGCGGAATGATTCCGTTTCTTTTTGCAGCCATGGGTATGGAGGCAGTAGGCCGAGCCGCTGCCTCAGTCGTGCATGAAGTAAGAAGACAATTCAAAGAAATTCCAGGAATTATGGAAGGGACTGGAAAGCCAGATTACTCACGGGCAGTTGACTTGCTCACCAAGGCAGCTATCAAAGAAATGATCATCCCTTCTTTACTCCCAGTAATACTCCCAGTCCTCGTGGGGCTAATACTGGGCCCTAAGGCACTTGGAGGTCTTCTAATAGGGACCATAGTCACAGGTCTTTTCTTGGCTATCTCAATGACCACCGGAGGTGGCGCTTGGGATAATGCGAAGAAGTACATAGAAGATGGAAACTGCGGAGGTAAGGGATCAGAAGCTCACAAAGCGGCTGTTACCGGTGATACCGTAGGCGACCCTTACAAGGACACTGCAGGGCCAGCTATTAATCCTCTGATTAAGATCATTAACATCGTTGCTTTATTAATGATCCCTCTACTATAGGTCTAACAACTAAGATATGAGGGCGCTCTCTCATAAATTCAGCAGCTGCTAAATTTATGAGGGATCCCCATTTTGTTGAACAACTCCACTGTTTCTGCTAACGGTAGCCCCACCACTGAAGAATAACTTCCTGATACCTTTCTAACAAAAGCACCTCCCAAGCCTTGTATAGCATAGCCTCCTGCTTTTCCTTGCGGCTCACCCGAATTCCAATAAGCCTCCCAAACGACGCTATCCATGCAAACAATTTCTACTTGAGACGTCACCACAAAAGTTTCTATCTGGCCCTGCGAGCCAATAAAAGCAACACCAGTATGAACATCATGCCACCGGCCGGCCAACCGCCGGTACATGTCTAATGCATGGGCTTTCCCAACAGGCTTGCCAAGGATGTTTCCATCCAAGCAAACCGCAGTATCTGCAGCTAAAATTTTAGTATTGGATTTTGATTTACCTTGGACTGCTTTTGCTTTGGCTAATGCAACTCGCAACACGTAATCTTTAGGGGTTTCTCTTTCGTTTACAGTTTCGTCCACGTCAGCACTATGAATAGTAAATTCAACACCAAGCAGTATCATAAAGTCTCTGCGTCTTTCGGAGTTAGAGGCTAGTACCAGCATCTCGTCATGCCCTATGATAGGGGTGTCTTTGTAAGATACTCCACCCTCGATAAATCTGCTCTGCCAGTACAACTTGAACCACTTGATGGGGTAACGTTAACGCGGACAAAGACCATGACTCCTTGCTCCTATCTACAATATTTGGCGATAGGCCATCCGCACCACCTATAGCTATAGCTACCTTTGGCGATTCCTCTTGAAAATAGGTCATTTTTTTGACTAGTGCCTCTGTTGATAATGGCTTTCCGGACACTTCAAGAGAAACTAAGTAAGTCTGCTTTGGGATTGCCTTTAACAGACGTTCCCCTTCTTCGCGCATACGTACTTTAGAGTTAGAGCTATGAAAAGAGGGAGAGACATAAACAAGTTCAAACGTAAAATTCCTAGGTAGCCTTTTCTTATACTCTTCAATAGCTAGCTTTACCCAAGAAGAGGGGCGGTGAGAAACACAGTAGACGGTGAATATCATCTCGCAACCAACCGCTCCCTAGTGGCCAGCGGAGTAATCCGACCACAAGCGCTCCAATTGATAAAACTCTCTCGCATCCGGGTGCATTATGTGGACAAGCACGTCCCCTGCATCAACCAAAACCCATTGGCAGGTATTCTCACCTTCCGTGCCGAGGATACTATATCCCGCGGCCTTGGCATCCAGACAAACGCGCTCACTTAATGCTTTTACCTGCCTAGTCGAGTGTCCAGATGCTATCAACATAAAATCTGCGATGCTAGATAGTCCCCGCACGTCAAACGATTTCACATCCAAGGCCTTTCCATCTAGCAAGCCTTGTGACATCAAATCTTTCAAGCTATCTGCAGTTTTCTCAGTATTTTTCATCCTCGATATAAACCCTTGTTGTTAATAATCTCCAACACTGCATCCGGTACTAACCCATAGATAGGCTGCTTCTGAAATAATTTCTCTCGGACATTGCTGGAAGATATCTCTACCAACGGGGCGTCTACAAAAAAAACCTTACCTGAAAGATTACTGTGCAGGTGGTCACTCTCATCGACAACGACATCCTTAATAATTAATTCTAACTCATCAGGAATTTTTTCTTCGACTTCAGCCCGAGCCACTACCACTAGATGGCAGAAATCAAGCAGCTTTCGATACTCTTTCCAAGAAGCCAGCTGAACAAAAGCATCTTTGCCCAGAACCAAGCAAAGCGGCCTACCAGGAAAAGTAGATCTCAATTGCTTTAAGGTATCTATAGTATAGCTGACTCCACCTCGCTCGATCTCAACTAAATCTAACACGAAAGGCGGTGCCATCACGGCCCGCAACATAGCACATTTATCAGCAGTGCCTGTTACCGAAGATTGCTTATGGGCCGGGACGTTTAAAGGTATAAATCGAACTTCTGACAAACCAACCGCGTTATAGGCTTCATTAGCAAGGTGAAGATGCCCGCAATGTACGGGGTCAAAACTACCTCCTAACACCCCTATTGGGGGACCGTTTATCACGAAGCCCCTACTGAATAAATCAAAAACATGAACCCTTACTCTCGAATCTGGCCGTTACCGATGACTACCCATTTTTCTGACGTCAAGCCTTCTAAGCCGACCGGACCTCTGGCATGAAATTTACTAGTGCTAATTCCCATCTCAGCCCCTAAACCGTACTCGAAACCGTCCGCAAAACGAGTTGAAGCATTTACTATTACCGAACTTGAGTCTACTTCGTTCAGAAACTTCCTGGCCAAAGATATACTTTCCGTAACAATAGCTTCGGAATGCCCAGAGCCATACTTCGCAATGTGTGCCATCGCTTCATCTATGTTATCTACTATCTTGACAGACAAAATTGGCGCTAAATATTCCGTATACCAGTCCTCTTCAGTCGCTTTAATCACTGCTTTCGAAAATTCTCTAGTACGCGAACAGCCTCGTAATTCCACTTCTCTTAATATAAATTCTTCTAAAAGTTTGGGGAAAATTCTAGAAGCCGCGGCAGGAGTTGCCAACAATGTCTCCATAGTGTTACAAGTCCCGTACCGTTGCGTCTTAGCATTTATCGCAATCGCAATTGCTTTGTCTATTTCTGCAGAGTCGTCTAAGTAAACGTGGCAGACGCCATCCAAGTGCTGAATGGAAGGCATCGTCGCTTCCGTAGCCACTCTCTGACACAAACCTTTACCTCCTCGAGGCACAATCACATCAATGTATTGATTGAGTTTCAACATTGCACCAACAGCTCGACGATCAGTTGTATCAAGAGACATGATCCCAGATGCAGGAAGTCCCGATGCCGAGAGTCCTGCCTGAACACAACGCGCTATAACTTGGTTAGAAAATTGAGCCTCTGACCCTCCCTTCAATAATGCTACATTGCCGGACTTTATAGCCAATGCCGAAACGTCTGCAGTCACCGCAGGACGGGCCTCATAAATAACACCTATCATACCTAAAGGCACTCGCATGCGGCCAACTTCTATGCCGGACGGACGTCTCTCCAAACGAGATATCGCACCAACTGGATCAGCTAATTCCACAACAGATAAAATTCCATTCATCATTTGGGATACTCTTTTTTCCGTCAGCTCTAACCGCTCTAACAAGGCAGGCTCAATGGTGTCCGCATTTGCCAAATCGGTTCTATTCGCATCTAAAATTTCATTTTTCCGATCGCCTATGGCTGCAGCCATTAAGCGAAGGGCGTTGTTTTTCATTGCTGTCGTAGCTTGAGAAAACTCTCGCTTCACTTCAAAAGCAGATTTAGCAGCACTTAAAACATAACCTTCTACATCTGGACTAATTACTTTTTTATATTCCATACACTCAAGCCTTAAACAATTCTGTCGCATAATGATTCATATCAATGATATCGCAAATTTCCATTGAGAATATTTCAATTTCGTCCCAAACACTCCCAGCACGCGCACCTTTTACTATCGTATCCAAATAATGTAACCGAATAAGAAGAGCACGCAACTCCTCAAGAGACTTGCGGCTTAAAATTTTCTCAGTGGCTACCTTCCGATTTCCCCAAATCCGAAATTGATCGATCACTTGCGAAACAGAAGCGCCCTCAACTATTTTTTCACTCATCAAAACTAATTGGCGCAGCTCTCTACTTAGAGCCCACACAATTAAAACAGGCTCCGAACCAATTCCTTTTAATCCTCTTAAGACACGTATCGCTCTCGGGAAATCACCTTTTAAAAGAGCATCAATTAATTGGTAACTATCAAAACGAGCATTGTCTGACAAAGCTTGCAAAGCATCAGCAAGTGTTACTATCTCGGATTCAACTATTAGAGAAATTTTCTCTAATGCTTGAGCTGCTCCAAGTAAGTTGCCTTCCGAATAGTCGGCAACCAACTCGCAAACCGATAAATCGATCTTCTTGCCGAATAACTGTTGTGCACGGCGACCAATCCAGCCTACGGCCTCCCGACTCTGAAGTTCTCGACATTCGACTGATAGTGCAGCATTCTCAAGGAGGCTAAACCATTTGGCTTTCTTCAAGGAGGACGCCACAGGAACCGTAAAGACAAAATAATCATCCTGACTCGACGAGTTTATTATTTTTTCAAGTATCGATAAACCGCTCTTGTCTATGCTTTTGCCATCTAAAAAAACTTCGATAAGTCGTGTAGACGCAAACAGGGATTGTGCATTTAGCTCAGCCCCTAAGCTTGTCCAAGCATCTTTACCTTTCATATCAAAAGAAAGACGATCGTCAACGGCGAGGGACGAAAGTCGTTCTCGAACCTTATCCCGACACTCTGACAACTGCAGGGGCTCTGTCCCGTAGAAAAAAAACAGGCTGCAGGCTTCAACTTTTGCTAACTGATCGCTAAACCTATCAATCGAAACTTTCACTGACCCGTCTTATTTCTCTCGATAAGCAACAGCCGAAGATGACGCTCTCTCAGCTATCTCAATAGCGACTAATTTGGCTAGTGCCTCTTTCAAAACTGCACTATTTTCATTAGAGCCGTAAACAGAAGTCTCATCGAATATAAAGTCTCTCTCGGCACTAAAGACTTCTTCGGCTATTAAAAGTGTTCCGTCCTTAGAGCGCATGCTAAATATCACATCCAGCTTAAGATTAATTTCACGAGCTTTCCCTGTCTTAGGCGAAACAGAAAGAAGGCTACGCACGTAATCTTCTTTCTCGATGACTAAGGTGAAGTCTGCTTCTCCAATAGCGACTAAATCTCCTCCCAAAGAAGTCCAGTGCTCCCGAAAAGCTCGCCCCACAGACCGAGCATTTTTTTCCACGGCATAAATTGTGATATCAGCAACAGTGTTGTGTCCTGACCCTCTCAATTGCCAACCGCTGCAGCCAGCCATGGTCAATCCCAAAAAAGACATAAATAATATTGCCCCAAGCCTTACCATCTCTAGTCACCAACTACTATGTTAATAAGTTTCCCAGGCACCACAATTATTTTCTTAATCGATTGCCCATTAGTAAAGCGCCGAACATTCTCATCAGCCAGCCCCGCCTCTTCACACTCTTTTTTTGTTGCTGCAACAGGCACTTGCACTAATGCTCTCTTTCGTCCATTGACTTGTACTACTAGCTCTAATATCTCGAGCTCCAAAGCCGATTTATCCTCAACGGGCCATGACACGTCTATCAAATCACCACTTTGACCAAGCCCATTCCACAGTATTTGTGAAACGTGAGGAACAAACGGCGCTAGGAGTCTAACAACTACCTCAAACCCCTCCTGACGAAGAGCATGAGCCTCAGACTCATGCGAGTCAAACCGAGCCAAGTGATTGACCAACTCCATTATAGCTGCAATCGCGGTATTGAACTTATATCGTCTCGCAATATCATCTGTTACTTTAACAATAGCCTGATGAATATGTCGCCTTAATTCTAATAACTCGTCGGAAGTGATAGCTATCGGCTTAGCTATAGAAAATGAGTTCTCGGCTTTGTGGTCTAAAATCAGCCTCCATAGTGATTTCAAAAATCGTGAAGAGCCCTCTACGGCAGAATCGGACCACTCCAATGTGTGTTCAGGAGGAGCTGCAAACATAGTATATAATCTGACTGTATCAGCCCCATAGGTATCTATAAGCGCTTGTGGGTCAACTCCATTATTTTTCGATTTTGACATTTTCTCAACTGGGCCAATATTCACAGCTAATTGATCCTCTCTGAGCAGTGCGCTGACAGGTCGTCCCTTAGCATCAAGTTCCACTTCTACCTGCTCAGGACTGAAGTATTTTTTCCTTCCGTTTTCTCCATCCCTAAAATACGTCTCTTTGCATACCATACCTTGTGTAAGCAATCGTTTAAAAGGCTCACTGGATGTAACTAAACCAGCATCACGCATCGCTTTGTGAAAAAAACGGGCATAAAGAAGATGTAAAACTGCGTGCTCAATTCCACCAATATAAATATCTACCGGCATCCAATAATTCGCTCGGTCGTCAAGCATCTTCGTAGATTGATCAGGACAACAGAAACGTGAGAAATACCACGAGGATTCAAAAAAAGTATCAAAAGTGTCTGTCTCGCGCCGAGCTGTCCGGCCATCAGGCAAAGTGACATTGCGAAAATCAGATGACTTTGAAAGAGGCGATGGCGACCCATCTAAATTAATGTCTTTCGGTAACAAAACAGGTAAAACGTCATCCGAAACTGCTATTTCTTTCCCTTCTTCATCATACATAATTGGAATAGGGCAGCCCCAATAGCGTTGCCGCGACACTAGCCAATCCCGCAATCGGTACTGCACCTGGCGATGCCCTAGTTTCTTGAGTTCTAGATGTGCACAGATTGATTCATAGGCTTTATCAAACGCGAGACCTGAGTATTCCTCACTATTTACAGTAACGCCATACCCCGAAACTGCACCTAGACCATTTTCTAGAACAGAGTCGTCTTCTGTTTGGATCACTTGACGTATTGGTAATCCGTACTTCTTAGCAAATTCCCAGTCTCTTTGATCGTGCGCAGGCACCGCCATGACAGCGCCAGTTCCGTATGTCATTAGCACGAAATTAGCGACCCATATTGGGATCCGCTCTCCCGTCATGGGATGAATAGCATACAGGTCTAACGGCATGCCTTTTTTTTCCATTTTTTCCACAACCGCTTCCGAAGTTACCTGACTTTTACATACTTCTAGAAATGTCACTAAGTCAGAATTATTTTTAGCTGCTTGGACTGCTATAGGGTGCTCTGGCGCAACAGCCATATAGCTAACTCCAAAAATCGTATCCGGCCTGGTAGTAAAGACTTCAAGCTCTCCCAGTTCATTTTCAATTGAAAACTTCAAGGCCAAACCTTCTGACTTACCAATCCAATTTCTCTGCATGGTTTTCACAGCAGCAGGCCATTCATCCATCGTATCGAGCTCGCTAAGCAACTCCTCAGCATAGTCTGTAATTTTCAAAAACCACTGGGGGATTTCCTTCCGCTCAACCAACGCACCGGATCTCCAGCCACGCCCATCAATGACCTGTTCATTTGCCAGCACAGTCTGATCAACCGGATCCCAATTGACGGCGGCCGTTTTTCTATAGACTAGCCCTTGCTCGTAAAGCTTAATGAAAAACCATTGCTCCCAACGATAATAATCAGGATCACAGGTTGCGAGCTCGCGTGACCAGTCATAGCCAAAACCCAATCTCTTTAGTTGATCACGCATGTAGGCTATGTTTTCTTTGGTCCATGCGGCGGGATGGGTCCCATTTTCAATAGCGGCATTCTCCGCAGGCAAGCCGAATGCGTCCCAACCCATTGGTTGCATAACATTTTTCCCGCTCATCCGTTGATAACGGGAAATCACGTCACCAATTGTATAATTACGCACATGCCCCATATGCAAGCGACCACTAGGATAGGGGAACATAGAAAGGCAATAAAATTTTTGACGAGAGGAATCTTCCTGTACCTTGAAAACCTCTCTGTCATGCCAATCTTTCTGGACCGCCAGCTCTATTTTCTGCGGGTCATAGCGATCTTTCAGGAAATCCTGCATTTCAAACATCTCTCCAGCAACCCGAAAATTTGCTTTCCCGGCCGCTCTGTATAATATAGTTAATCTCAAAAAGAAGTCTTGGCTGTTACGATCAAGAGCATACAGGATCGCCGCACGTTCAGGCAAAACAAACTGCTTTCATATTTTAAGTATTGGCCCAATTCGTAAAAGGTTTACTTAAAAGTCGCGGACTTCCTAGAGTTAAATCCTTTCTTGGACGTCTAGTAGAAAATGTAACAAACCTGTGAAAATGTAACAAACCTGTAATGATTTCGTTACTATAATAGCGATTATTAATGACAACCTCATGTAATTAATTTATGACAGCAAAAATACTAATAGTAGAAGATGAAGCCGCGATTCGACAAATGTTGTCTATGGTGCTCACTAGAGAAGGCTATAGCAGCTTAGAGGCTCCTAACGTGGGCGCAGCATTTGAAGTGCTAGAAAATCTTACCCCAGACTTAATTCTTCTAGACTGGATGATGCCTGGCCTAAGCGGCTTAGAGTTCACCCGTAGATTGAAGAAAATTCCAAACACCAGACAAATACCAATTATTCTTTTAACTGCAAAAAGCGAAGAAGCGAACAAAGTTACTGCACTTGATGCGGGCGCAGATGACTACATAACCAAGCCATTCTCTTCGCCTGAGCTAATTGCTAGAATACGAGCTCTTCTTCGGCGCTCGGACTCAGATTCTGGGGCATCGGATACCTTAAAAACAGCAACGCTTCGTTTAGAATTGAAATCTCGCAGGGGCTTTTGTGGTGATGAGCAATTAACACTTAGCCCTCTCGAATTCAAATTACTACATTTCTTTATGGGTCACCCTGGTCGAGTATATTCGCGAAATCAGTTGCTCGATCAAGTCTGGGGAACCAATACTTTCATCGAAGATCGTACCGTAGACGTTCACATACGAAGGCTTCGAAAAATTCTTGAGCCGTATAAGTCAGACAACCTGATTCAAACCGTCAGGGGTTCTGGATACTTGTTTAGCGAAACATTGGGCTGACGGGGAGCTAAAAACAAGCGATACTCTCTAGCTGCTCCATCATATACGGATAATTAAATGAAACTAGGAGACTTCTGGCGCTTAATAAGTTTCCTGCTCATTGGACTGATATGCGGGCTGTTATTAGACTTCTTAACGACCAGCTTAATATTAGCGCTCCTCCTCTATATCGCGAGAATCCACTTTGATCTGCACCTTCTCTCTAAATGGATCGGTGGGCGAAGTGGCTCGGAACTATCTGGTAGATCTGGGATCTTTGAAGACTTATCCTACTCTCTAAACCAGCTTTTTCTTAGCCATCAAAGACGTCGGAAAAAGCTCTCCGGAGTCTTAAGGCAATTTGAAGCAGCGACCAGCGCATGGCCGGATGCAATAGTGATACTAAACTTTTCAGACGAAGTTGAGTGGGCTAACCCTGCAGCGAAAAAATACCTAGATGTTCGTTGGCCTGAAGATAAAAAACAACGGATAACAAACTTAGTCAGACTCCCGTTAGTCAGAGCTTTCATCGAAGAAAACCAGACAGATGAAGAAACACTAGATATAGCGAGCCCCACCAAATCAAATGCCTATTTATCGCTTCTGCTAGGCCCTTTTGACGATACTCATCGAGTATTACTAGCGAGAGATACCACACTTATTCGCCAAGCGAACCAAGCGCGTAGCGATTTCGTGGCAAATGTATCTCATGAACTCAAAACGCCACTGACTGTGCTTAAAGGATATGCCGAAATGCTAGCCGAACAACATGACAAAGCCCCAACGGAATGGCTCCCTGCTTTGGAACATATGAAAGTTCATGCCAACCAGATGTCAGAACTAGTCAACTCACTTTTAGAGCTCTCTCGACTCGATGCAGGTCGGCCTTTGTCCCAAATCGAGAAAGTGGACGGTGAAAAAATCATCACTGCTGCCTGCTCATCAGGGCAGGCGCTAGTAGCAAACAAAAACCTAAGCCTTCAAATCCAAATTGACCAAAACACAACAATTTTAGGAAGTAAACAAGAGCTATATAGCGCTTTTTCGAACCTTATATTTAATGCCATCCACTATACCCCTGATGGCGGTACAGTTGTCATTCGCTGGGGCAAGAAAGCCAAGTGCATCTCATTTGAAGTGGAAGATAATGGAATTGGGATCTCTCCAGAGCACCTAAATAGAGTCACCGAGCGATTTTATAGGATCGATGGGTCACGTTCTCGACTCTCGGATGGCGCGGGAAACGGGCTAGGACTCGCCATAGTGAAACATATTGTCAGACGGCATGACGCGTCCTTACGGATCGTCAGCAAAGTGGGGGTTGGTAGCTGCTTCAGTATTGACTTCCCATTGGAAGAAGCCCTTCAAGAAAGAGAGTGATTGAATCGACTAGTTTCCTTGCTCTAACTCTTTTTGAATCTGTTCCAAAGATACATGACGCACGTTCCTACCTTCCACTAAATAAATTACATTCTCAGCAACATTTTTCGCGTGATCCCCGACGCGCTCGAGTGCCCTAACCGCAAGAATCACATCTAGAACCGGAGAAATTTTTCTCGGATCTTCCATCATGTAAGTCATTAATTCACGCAAGATGGCGCCAGTTTCTATATCGATCTCTCTGTCGGCCATAGCAACTTGCAATGCCGCACCAGAATCCATACGAGAAAAAGTATCTAAAGAGTTCCTGACCATTAGAGCGACATGTTTTCCTAGAGTAGAAGCCGAATGGTAGTATGAATTGCCGGATAAGACTGTTGGTTCGTGGGTAATCAGTCGAGCAATTTTTTCAATCTCATCGCCCATCCGCTCTAAATCAGTGATTGTCTTACTCACAGCTAAGACTAGCCTCAAATCCATAGCAGCAGGCTGTCTCCTTACCAAGACATCGCTGCAATCTTGGTCAATCTCAACTTCGAGGGCATTAATCAGGTGATCGCTGACAGCTACATACTCTGCGCCTTCTAATTCACCTTTGGAAAAGAAAGACAGCACTTTCTCCAAGTGCTGCTCGACCAGTCCTCCCATGGACAGGACTTTCGAGCGTATATCTTGGAGCTCATTGTCAAATTGTTGAGATATATGATTAGGCAGCCTACTAGTACTCATATTATCGCTCCAAGATCGATTGAAATGACTATACCCAAAACAAAGCGGTCATGCGAATAATTCATCCGTACCGGCCTGTGATGTAATCTTCGGTTTTTTTCTCCGCTGGCCTCGTAAAAATAGTTGTTGTGTCTCCAAACTCAATAAGGTCGCCAAGATACATGAAAGCAGTGTAATCAGAAACTCTAGCGGCTTGTTGCATATTGTGAGTGACGATTACAATCGTGTAATCGTTCTTTAGCTCATAAATTAATTCTTCGATTTTCAAGGTCGAAATAGGGTCCAGCGCGGACGCCGGCTCATCTAGTAACAAAACTTCTGGCTCAATCGCTATCGCACGGGCAATTACGAGACGTTGTTGTTGTCCACCCGAGAGCCCCAATGCCGACTCAGTCAACCTGTCCTTAACCTCTTCCCATAAGGCGGCTGAACGTAATGCTCTCTCCACCGCCTCGTCCAGTATCTTCCTTCCTTTAATACCTTGAATGCGGAGGCCGTAAGCAACATTATCATAAATCGACTTAGGAAAAGGATTAGGCTTTTGGAAAACCATCCCTACCCTTTGCCTCAGTAACGCGACATTTACGTCCTTAGCGTATATATCTTGTTCCTTAAGGTGCACTTTCCCGGTTATTCGCACAGAACTTATCAAATCATTCATTCGATTGAAGCACCTTAAAAGAGTAGATTTCCCGCATCCAGAAGGGCCTATAAACGCCGTCACCTTCTTCTCCGCAACAGACATTTTAATATTGTTTAATGCCTGTGAACCTCCATAAAACAAGTCCAAGCCGTCCACATGCAAGCATGTCTGGGGCTTAATCGTAGGGCTTGCGCGATCTACATCTATCTTTATCGAATCTAATGCGCTTGTTGGTTTAGCTTGATTATTTGTAACCATATTAATCCTTATGATTCAGCACTATCATATTTTTCACGGAGCCTGTTTCGTACAATTATTGCTGTTAAGTTTAATGCAATAATTATTACCACTAATAAAAGCGAGGTTGCATATACTAGCGGCCTGGCAGCCTCAACATTTGGACTCTGAAATCCGACATCATATATATGAAATCCTAAATGCATGAATTTTTGGTCTAAATGCAAGTAGGGGAAATTGGTATCCAGCGGAAGAGCAGGGGCCATCTTCACGACTCCAACCATCATCAAAGGCGCCACTTCCCCTGCCGCTCTTGCGACTGCGAGAATCAACCCTGTAATCATCGCAGGTGTCGCCATAGGGAGAACTGTCCTCCAAAGAGTCTCAGCTTTTGTAGCACCTAAGGCTAAGCTTCCCTCGCGAATGTTTCTTGGAATCCTCGACAACCCTTCTTCCGTAGCAACTATAACTACCGGTACAGTGAGCAATGCAAGTGTCAGAGACGACCATAGTAAACCTGGAGTGCCGAAAGTAGGTGCAGGCAGTAAAGCGGGGAATAGTAGCTTATCTATGGACCCACCCACTATATACACAAAAAAACCTAAACCAAAAACACCGTAAACAATTGACGGGACCCCTGCCAAATTGTTCACGGCAATACGAATAATCTGTGTCCACCGACCTTGGTGAGCATACTCATGCAAATAAATTGCAGCTATAACACCAAACGGGGTCACAATTACCGACATCAGCATCACCATCATCACTGTTCCGAAGATTGCGGGAAACACTCCTCCTTCCGTATTTGCCTCCCGAGGGTCATCGAAAACAAATTCCCCAACCTTCATGAAATAATGTCCCAACTTCTCAAGCACACTCATACGGTTCGGTTGAAAGACATTAATGAGGGTGCTAAATGGCAGTTTTAACGTTTGTCCAGCCGCAGTAGACACGACCAGTGTGTCTCGAGACATTTCGGAATACAATTCTGCCAATTCGAGGTTAAGGGCTTGATAGCGTTCGTCCCATGTTAGACGTTCCTGCGTAATTTCAGAGTATCGAGAGTCATTCAGACCCACTTGCGCTAAATCAAGTTTCTTGCTCCTTAGCCTCAATCGTTCAATATTATGATTCACTTTCCCCATTTCTTTTTTCTGGAGATGATTAATCCTATCCTTCAACTCGTTTTTCCTATCCAATCGAAGTTCTATCTCAGGCCAGAGTTGATCTCCTAAGTTAAGCTTTTGGCCCTCCTGCTCTAGATCTTTAGCAAATCCATAGAAATTCCCCCATTCCTCTCGTTCGGCAGTAAAAGCGGCTAACGGGTACTCAAGACTGGTAAATTGCGTCGTTGCATACCAATGAAAATCAAACCCAACAACGTCTCGATTCCCTGTTTTTAGTAAAATTCGATCGACTGAAATTTGCCCCTCTGGAACAAAAGTCCCCAACGCACGAACCTGTTCAGAGGCCACCGTCTCTCTATCTACTATCTCCCCTAACTCGTAGCGCACCTCAGAGTTAGCGCTTTTCATCTCTAACATCACGCTATTTTTTGGCCAAAAATGTCCCAATCCCTCAAACATAATCAAGCCAAGAAGCCCAAAGACCATAATAAGACAGAAGCTAACCGTTGCGGCTGTCATCCAAATTCCTGGGGCACCACTGTTTAGCCAAAGCTTTATAGATGAATTTTTCTTCATTTTTCCTGCACTTAGTTATAGGCTCGAATACTTCTGTCTTAGTCTCTGGCGCACTACTTCAGCAACTGTATTAACCATAAAGGTCACCAAAAACAAAACAAGCGCTGCGAGAAAAAGAATTCGGTAGTGAGTACTTTCCACCTCTGCTTCAGGCATTTCAACTGCAATATTTGCCGACAAGGCTCTAAATCCTTCAAAAATATTGAGATCCATGATCGGTGTATTACCAGTAGCCATCAACACGATCATTGTTTCGCCAACTGCTCTACCCATACCTATCATTATGGCGGAAAAAATACCTGGACTCGCCGTCAACAGGATCACTTTTAGGGCCGTTTGCCATCGCGTTGCCCCTAGCGCCAAAGACCCTTGCGTCAGAGAGTGAGGAACACCAAAAACAGCATCCTCGCTTATAGAAAATATTGTCGGAATCACTGCAAAACCAATCGCTATCCCGACCACAAGAGAATTACGTTGGTCATAAGTAATACCCCAAGCTGTCGCCATCCAATGCGTTAAGCTACCGTCAAAAAAGTAGATCTGGATAAACTCTCCAAGGATAAAGCTCAAATAAGCACCAATGAAGAGAATAGGTATCAAAAATAGTCCCTCCCACCCATCCATGTCTATAATTTTCCATCTTGAAGGGAGCCAAGCCCAGGTAAAAGCAGCCAGCAATACCATCATGGGCATAATCAGTAGAGCCATTGTAAAACCTGGCAAATAACGCTCAATTAATGGGGCCAGCCAAAGTCCAGCTAAAAACCCTAAAATAACAGTAGGTAATGCAGCCATGATCTCTATCGAAGGTTTAACAATCTTGCGCATTCCGGCTGACATGAAGTATGCCGTGTAAATAGCACCTAATACCGCCAGCGGGATAGCAAATAACATGGAATAGAAGGTAGCCTTTAACGTACCGTAAGCTAGGGGAGTTAGGCTAAACTTAGGTTCAAAATCATTATTAGAAGCTGAAGATTGCCAGACATATAGAGGTTTATCGCGACTTTCGTACCATACTTCCTGCCACAAAGCCGAAAATGAAACTTCAGGGTGCTCGTTATGTACTTCAACCATCCCAATACTGCCATTTTCAGCTCGAAAAGTAATCGCATCGGCTCTAGGAGAAAACTGAATCCCCTCAGATAGTGCCTGAGTTCCCAAAGTACCTGAAAAAACACGTCGTTCTGCCGTCGCATGATAGAGAGAGAAGTTCCCTTTCCGATCAATCGCGCCAAAGGCTTTGCGGTCGTACTCAGCTGCAATATCTGCAACCCCACTATTCATTGGGATAAAAGAACGAATTTTTCGCAAACTTGCAATATCCCCAGGGCCACGTACAGGAAACCAGTGAGATAAATTTCCTTGACTATCTCCGACTATAACTGACAAGCCCCCGCTCAAATACTTTAGTGCTGTAGGTCTGACAGAACCCTCAACAACTTTAACGCGATCAATCAATCGAGGAGATGTTTTATTGGTGATATCGTAAAGCTCGAGCGTTCCGTCACGGGACAGGAGATACGCCTCTCTCTGATCGACATTCATGGCTAAATGACTGATTTGGTTGCCCTCTAAGCTCAGCGTGGAGCGCTCTATGACCCATTCGCCTGTGTCATCCAAAAATGAAGACTCTTTAACTGCACTAACAAGATTAACGCTTCCGTCTTCCGAGACGCCCAGAACAGTGACCCCATCTTCAGTCGACTGACCAGTTATTAAGCGAATGGCCACACCTTTCTCATCTAAAACGAGCTCTTGGCCTTCTAAAGGTCTTGTTAACGATGGACTCACGAGCCTCTTATCATTCGGATACGAAATCGTGTAATTAGCCTTAAAGACGTCGGCACGGCCATCATCGGAGCCTGTAATTATGACGTTACTGGTCAGAGCTCCTACTGCGAAAGAAGACATTTTCGTCCCTGACAGGAAATTCAGAGAGCTAGATTCTATAATTCTCCCGCTATCTGTAGAAAAAAACTGATAACTACCTCCGCCGGATATCTGCAAACCTACCTCTTTATATTCATCCAGAGAAACGTAAAGCGGAGCCTCTTTATAATCAACATCAAATTGGGTAACTGCCCCCACTTTCGCCGCTTGAAATAACGGCGCAACAGAGTAGAAAAGAAAAAGAAAGATAAGCGCGATAGCCACAATCACAATCACTCCGCCTACACTCATTACCCACGCGAATACGCGATCTTTTACTAGACGGCGCCGTTCATGAGCACGGTTCTTTCCTGAGGACGTTATCGAAGACATGATTACTAAATTGATCTCACTGGCGCTAAGGCTGTTGGTTAACTATATGTGGAAAAAGAATATACCCTGACTAAAGAAACAACATTTTTAATAAGTAGCTAAAGACTTAATACCTAAGCTAAAAAATTTTATGACAGTTATATGACAGTTGTATGACAACGGAAGCCAGAGTTTAATTTAATGCCCCAATGTATGCGATCCAACCTAGATCTGCATCCATATTCAAAACTGGCTCCATCTGAGATGGCTCTTCAGTGATTGGGTCGACAGCTTGAGCGAAAATAATGACCTCAGAAAATCCTGCATCTAGCAATAGTTCTCGTATCTCAGGAAGAGTCCATAGTCGCCAATCATAAGTAAATGCTCTTTTCAATTTAGACTTATCAGGAAAATGAAAATGTATATGGCAACTAATATCGCTGTTAACCGGATTATAAGCAGCTTGATCCCAAACATAGGTAAACCCATCAAGCTTAGTTCGTTCTTTTAACTCTCGATAGGCATCACTTCCACCGAAGCAGTCCAAGAAAAAAATTCCATCTAAGTCAAGATTTTTTCGCACCTTTCTAAAATAACCTAATAGTAGTTTCCGTTCCTTAAACAACCAGTAGCTAAAGTTCATCGCCAGAATGATATCCTGCAGAGGCGTTGAGACCTTCAACACATCTCCTCTAATTAGTTTTACGTTAGAACGGGCAGAAGCCTTTAACGCAGGAAGATGGTTCTCGTTAGCCCAATTAAGAACTTCACCGTCTATATCAACGCCAATTGCGGTATTTTCTTGTCTACGACTGGCCCATTCAAAGCACACTGCTGCAGTCCCACAAAAATCTTCACGCAGAAGAGCAGGCCGACGGCCTCTCAATTTTTTAAATTCAGATTCAATAAAATCAACCTCTGTCTCTGCACACTGCACAGATGACTCATAGAGCTTATAGCGATCAGCTTTGACTGCCATGCTGGCCTTCTCTGTCTCCTTGAACTTATCTTTTTCGTTAGGCAATTTTCAAGTCTCATCTACTAAAACTTAATTATAGTCACTTGTTTATGAATTATATGTGTATAATCGCGCCGATTTACTTAAGCGGCAGTGGTAAGCGACCTTGGTACACTCCTTTAATCCAATCGAGGCTAACGATTTCCTAGAGAAAAACTCTTCGTCCATCCTAATCGATGTGCGCTCGAAGCTTGAATATAGCTACATCGGCCATCCCTTGGTAGCAAAAAATATAGTGTGGAAAGATTACCCAGGCTGGGGAATTAACGAAAATTTTGTACAGGAAGTTGAGGAACTAGCTAGAAGTAAGACGGCTATCCATCAAGATAGACCGATCCTATTGATTTGCAGAAGTGGGGCTCGCTCAATGGATGCTGCGCTCAAACTCGAGGAGGCGGGCTACACAAGTCTTTTTAACATCGATGAAGGCTTCGAAGGCGATAAGGATGACCATAACCATCGAAGCAAAGTGAATGGCTGGAAATTTCACGGATTACCGTGGAGACAAGGCTAATCTTAACAACTGTCAAACAGCGGTCCTAATATATGTCAACTGAAAAACTTCGCAATCTCGCCATTGTGGCGCACGTCGACCACGGCAAGACTACTCTAGTGGACGAGCTCCTTAAGCAAACAGGAACACTCGATCATCGAAGAGGAAACGCCAATATTCGTGTGATGGATAGTAATGATATCGAACAAGAAAGAGGAATCACCATCCTCGCTAAAAACACCTCTTTGAGGTGGAAAGACTATCGAATAAATATCGTCGATACTCCTGGACATGCTGATTTCGGGGGAGAAGTAGAGCGGATTCTATCAATGGTAGACTCTGTCCTACTGCTCGTAGACGCTGTAGATGGCCCAATGCCACAAACACGCTTTGTCACGCAGAAAGCCTTCCAGCATGGATTAAAGCCACTCGTCGTGATTAACAAATGTGATAGGGATGGCGCTAGACCAAGCTGGGTTTTAGACCGCACATTTGATCTCTTTGATAAACTTGGTGCTACGGACGAGCAGTTGGACTTTCCTGTCATATATGCGTCAGCTCTTCAAGGGTATGCGCGAATTGATGAGAATGGAACAGAGACTACTATGGATTCACTATTCGAAGCGATCGTGAAATATATCCCACCGCCGCCGGTCAATCTAGATGGTCCTTTGCAAATGCAAATCAGCTCTCTGGACTACTCAAGCTATGTAGGCGCTATAGGGATAGGACGGATTACACGAGGAACTATTAAGACCAATCAACCTCTGGTGATTATTGACCGAGACGGTATATCCAGACGAGGTAAAGTTTTGGAGGTTCTAGGGTTTCAAGGGCTCGAAAGAGAAGTCAGAGATTCAGCTGAAGCAGGCGATATCATAGCTATCACCGGTATAGATAAGCTGCGAATATCAGACACCTTGTGCGATCCAGATCACCCAGATCCGATGACCCCTCTCTCCGTGGATGAGCCAACAGTTAGTATGACTTTCGAAGTATCAGATTCACCCTTCGCTGGGAAAGAAGGCAAATTTGTCACAAGTCGCCAAATCCTGGAAAGACTGGAACAAGAGCTGATTGCTAACGTGGCGTTACGTGTAGAGAAAACAGAAGACCCTAAGATCCTTATAGTGTCAGGTAGAGGAGAGCTTCATATTTCAATCTTAATTGAGAATATGAGACGAGAAGGCTTCGCTTTTTGTGTTGGGCGGCCACAAGTCATAGTGAAAGAAGTTGATGGCGTAAAATCTGAACCGTTTGAACAAGTAGTCGTTGACGTTCCAGAAGAGTTCCAGGGCGCAGTCATGGAGCGCTTAGGCACTAGACGGGGAAGCCTTCAAAATATGCAACCTGATGGAACTGGCCGTGTGCGATTAGACTACACTATTCCAGCTAGAGGCCTAATTGGCTTTCGAACTGAATTCATGACTGCCACCGCAGGAAATGGGTTAATTTTCTCAAGTTTTGACGGCTACCGCCCACTCGAAACGGGTTTGATCGGAGCTCGCAACAAAGGAGTTCTTATTTCAAACGGAAATGGAAAGGCTTTGGCTTTCGCGCTGTTCAACCTTCAGGAGAGAGGCCGCTTATTTACAGGCCATGGTGACGAAATTTTTGAAGGAATGATTATTGGACAACATTCGCGCGACAATGACTTAGTCGTAAATCCACTGAAAGCTAAACAACTTAACAATATTCGCGCAGCGGGCACCGACGAAAATTTAATTCTCTCACCACCTATAGTCTTTGATCTTGAACGAGCTCTTGAGTTTATCGCTGACGATGAATTAGTAGAAGTAACTCCCAAAGCGATAAGGTTGAGGAAGCGACAGCTCACTGAAAACGAGAGAAAGCGCACACAGCGCTCATCTGATAAGGCAGAAGCGAGTTAGCTTCTGCAGTTCTAGCTTTCTAGGCTACAGAACGCTTCAATCGCTTTTGTAACAGGACCGACTCCAGTCGAAAGTGTTATTGAGTAATGGTTAGTAGCAGGGACTTCAATCCAAGTTAGGTGCTCTATTGCAATAGACTTATCTTCAACCGCCTGCACGGGCAGCATAGGCTTTGGCTGATTCAGCAAGCCACGCTCAGCTGTCATTAGCAATATCGGGGCAGTCACCTTATCAATCATGCTTACCATCGAAGGAGCCATCAGTCCTTTACCGTCCTCAAAAACAGCCTCTTTAACAACACGACTCTTATAGCCGCCGGATATTTCTTCCAGATCGTAAGTAAAAAAACGCTCTACATCATCGTTCCAGTTTATAGCATCCAAAAAAGCGGGGTGCTTATGCCAAAAATCTAGATAATCCTCTATACTTTTGAACTCTAATGAAAGACGATCAACTGCTGGACCTAATGTTTTCCTTAAATAATCTTCAGGCTCCATACTTGACGGCCTTGGCAGTGCCAGCCCTCCGTCCACTAATATCAGCCGCTCCAAATAATCAGGGAAACGAACTCCAAACTCAACACCAACATAAGCCCCCATTGAGTGTCCGGCCAAAAAGACTGGTTTTTGACTTAACTGTTCAATCACTCTACACAAGTCTTCTTGATGCGCAGGCAAGCCGTATCGTCCCTGCAAGCTATTACTAGCACCACGTCCTCTTAAGTCAGGTGCAATGACATCGAAACCCAAACTACTCAGCTTTTCGGCAATAGATCCCCAAGCCAAATGAGACGATGAAATTCCATGCACTAAAACAATAGTAGGACCATTATTTGGCCATCTCGCTACGGCAAGTTCCCCTCCTGCAACCGCAACGTTGATCATCTGCTTTTTTAAGATCATTTACATTCCTTATGTAATCCTATTTCAATAATGTCATTATATACTGATGGCAATAAAGCTAAAAAACCTCCTGATTGTGCACCATTCCCGTTCTGGTACCGTGCAGAGAATGGCCGAGGCTGTTATTGCCGGAGCCAGCATCTGCGAAAATATCCACGTTGAAACATTAGACCCGCTGCACGCTTCAATAAAAGCGGTAAAAAAAGCTGATGCAATTATCATAGGAACTCCAGAAAACTTCGGGTATATGTCAGGTGCTGTTAAATTCTTTTTCGAAGAAATCTATTATGAATGCCTAGACTCATCGAGAGGTCTTCCCTACGCCCTGTTTGTTGCGGCAGGCAACGATGGTAATGGTGCTGTCTCATCAATAAAGCGAATTATAAAGGGCCTAGGATGGAAAGCTGTTGCTGAACCAATCATTTCTAGAGATGGAATAACAGAAGATACATTAGAAAGCTGCAGCGAATTGGGCATGACGCTATCGGAAGGGCTAGAATTAGGGCTATATTAACGTACTCAATAAAAAGTCACTCACACCAAGACTCCGAACTTTAGCAAGGTCACCATATGTCTATTGAATCATCCCCTAAAATTAACGAGTCATCTGGAATCACCGAAGTAGACTTTGGTAGTGAGATAGCTGATATACGCAAAACAGGCATCGATCCAAACTTTTGGTATCCGGTAGCACGCTCAAAAGATCTTAAATTAGGCAAAACACTTGCGGTAACTTTTTCCGGAGATCCTATTGTGCTCGTCCGTCCAAAAAATGGTGAGGCTTTTGCGCTTGAAAATCGTTGCGCTCACCGCCAAGTACCACTCGATATAGGAAAAGTAGCGGGGTGTACTCTAAAATGCGGCTATCACGGATGGGTATACGATGCTCAAGGAAAATGTATAAGTATTCCATATCTTGATAGCAGTAAAACAAAACGGAACCAAGTGCGCCATTATCCCTCTCGCGAGGCTTATGGCCTGTTTTTTATATTTCCAGGTGATCCTGAAAAAATGGAAGACGCAATCTTCCCCAATCTCCCTTCCGCAGACAACCCGAAATATAAAACGCGATACCTGAATAGAAAAGTCGACTGTCACTATACTTTTATGCATGAAAACCTAATGGATATGAACCACCAGTTTCTTCATAGAAAGCTCATGGGTGGAATAAAAACGATGTTCTTAGGTATGCGAGAAGGAAAAAATTGGTTCGAAGCAGACTACACCTTCACCCGAGCAAGTGGCTCACAACCGCTCGGTGAAAAGTTCATGCTAGGTGACAGACCCAAAGCTGCTGCAGGTGAGCGAGATCTGATGACTATCAGAACGGAATACCCTTATCAAACGCTCAAATTTTGGACAGCAGGTAGCAAAGAACCGGCGCTTGATCTCTGGAATATTTATGTCCCAGTTGATAAAGATAATAGAAAAAATCACACCTTTGGTCTAATGATGATCAAACGGCCAAAGATGGGTTTCCTACTTGATATGTTTTGGCCATTTATTATTTGGTTCACTAACGGGATTTTTGCCGAAGACAGAGTTATCTGTGAGCTAGAGCAAAAAGCCTTTGACGAGAACGATTGCGATTCTAATAATGAAGTCTTTCCCGCCATCAAAGGATTGAGAAAAGTCCTGATTGAAAATGGTATTAAATAAGAGAAACCATACATTTATGGCTAATGGACATCTCGCTACGGTTACTCCATCTCACTCATGGTGAGAAAAGGCGACTAACACCACCTTAAAAAGATTAGTCGATCAACTAGATCCAGTCCTTAGGCTTAAGAAAGTACTCATGTAATTTCGCCTCGGCACTCCCCGGCTCAGGAATATAGTCATACTCCCATCGAACCAACGGAGGGAGTGACATTAGAATTGACTCAGCCCGCCCACCTGATTGCAATCCAAAAAGAGTCCCTCGGTCATAGACTAGATTAAATTCCACATACCGTCCCCGTCGATAAAGCTGAAAATCCCGCTCCTTTGTTGAATATGGGAGGTCTTTCCGACGCGCTACAATAGGGAGGTACGCATCTAGGAAATTGGTGCCGACTCCTTGAATAAAATCTAAGCATTCTTCGAAAGACCATTGATTCAAATCATCGAAAAATAGCCCTCCGATGCCTCTCTGTTCATTTCGATGCTTAAGGTAAAAATACTCATCGCACCATTTTTTAAACTGGGGGTAGACGTCATCCCCATATTTGACACATGCCGCTCTCGCCAATTTATGCCAAGAGATCGTATCCTCTTCAAACCCATAATAAGGTGTTAAATCGAAACCACCGCCAAACCACCACACCGGTTCTTCGCCCTGCTTGTCTGCTCTTATAAATCGCAAGTTCGCATGCGTAGTAGGGACATATGGATTTTTTGGATGTACCACTATAGATACACCCATAGCCTGAAAATTTCGACCCACTAACTCAGGTCGCTTTGCAGTAGCCGCAGGTGGTAAAGCATCGCCTCTAACGGCAGAAAAATTTACTCCGGCTTGCTCAAAAATTTCACCTTCAGTCAAAATTCTCGTGCTACCGGCGCCTAAGTCTCCACGTTCCCACTTATCTTCCACAAAAACTCCGGTCCCATCTAATGTTTCTAGGGACAGACAGACTTTATCCTGAAAGCCTATAAACCAGTTTTCTACTCTTTCGAGATCGTCAGCTCCTATGTATTTAGACATTGCGTCATCTCACTTTTTCACTACTTTTACTTATCAAATGGAGCGCGACCTGTTAATGTACGCTCCATAGTCAACCAATTCAGTATATCTAAAAAATGACAAACAAACGCACAGCTAGTGTTGAGAGAAAAACTAACGAGACCGATATCAAAATCAGTATAGATATCGACGGAGTTGGGAATGGGAAATTTCAAACAGGGATCCCTCTTCTCGAGCACATGCTCGACCAGATTTCACGACATGGCCTCATTGATTTGGATATCACCGCTATTGGAGATCTAGAAATCGATGGTCATCATACTGTAGAGGATGTGGGCATAACCTTAGGACAAGCCGTTAATAAAGCTCTAAGTGATAAAAAAGCAATCACGAGATACGGCCATGCTTACGTTCCACTAGATGAAGCACTGTCGCGCGTCGTCATAGATTTGTCTGGCCGCCCTGGGTTAACCTACGAAGTTAAATTCCCCCGTGCCTTAATTGGTGATTTTGACGTTGACCTGTTCTTCGAGTTTTTTCAAGGGTTTGTTAACCACGCGAATTGCACAGTCCATATTGATAACATTAGAGGTAGAAATGCGCACCACATAATCGAAACAGTGTTCAAAGCCTTCGGACGCGCATTGCGGATGGCTGTTCAGTTAGATCCACGTATGGCAGGAAAAATGCCTTCTACCAAGGGCATACTATAAGTATTGCTTAATTCCTCTATGTCAAAAATTGCCATCATCGATTATGGAAGTAGTAATCTTCGCTCTGTATTCAAAGCGCTAGAAAAAGTCGCAGTCAGTCGGCAGAAAGTAGAGGTCACGAATGATCCTGCAGTCATCGCCGCTGCTGATCGTGTTATTTTCCCTGGACAAGGCGCTATCGCAAATTGCATGAGCCAGCTACAGAAACTTGATCTCACTGAAGCCGTAAAAGAGGCTATCGCCGAAAAACCTTTCCTAGGGATTTGCCTTGGTCTTCAGTCATTGATGCTAACCAGCGAAGAAAATGACAATACCTCGTGCCTAGGAATATACGATGGCATCGTAAAACGTTTCCATCATCAAGAAATCGACCGAAAAAGAACTATCCCGCAAAAAAAAATTCCACACATGGGGTGGAATCAAGTGCAATGGACTAGGCCTCACCCTTTGACATCAGGCATTCCCACGAGCAGTCGGTTTTACTTCGTGCATAGTTACTTTGTAGAAGTTCAAGACAAAGCATTAGTGGCAAGCAAAACCGAACACATCCTAGACTTCACTTCTGCCATTGCAAAAAACAATGTTTTCGCAACTCAATTCCATCCAGAAAAAAGTGCTGCATTTGGACTAACACTATTAAAGAACTTTGTAACTTGGAACGGGAGCTGCTAACTCTTATTCTGTTCTCTTAGTACCGCTCGATAACCGATGTCTTTGCGGAAAAATTTTCCAGACCAATTTATATGACCCGCTCGAACGTAAGCTTGCTCCTGAGCCGCCTCAACAGAGGAGCCCAAGCCAACCACACACAAGACTCTACCTCCCGAAGTAACACATCCCACTTCGTTGAGTTTGGTCCCCGCATGAAAAACTTTTGTATTAGGTGTTTCGTTCTCTAATCCCGAAATAACGTCACCTTTCGAATAGTCAAAAGGGTAACCGCCTGCCGCCATAACTACACCTAAAGCAGCTCGAGAATCCCATTCTAATTCAACCTTGTTGGCATCACCTTGTAATACTTGAAGGCAAGACTCTACAAGGTCTGAGAGTAACCGGCACATGATTGGTTGTGTTTCGGGATCACCAAAACGACAATTAAATTCTAGTACCTTCGGCACTTTGTCAGCACCAATCATAAGACCGGCATATAAGAACCCTTTATAGGGACGACCATCCTGCTGCATTCCTTTTAATGTAGGCAGGACAACAGTACGAATTATTTCTTGCTCCATCTCATCGTCAATAATCGGCGCCGGAGAATATGCCCCCATCCCTCCGGTATTGGGTCCTTTATCGCCTTCATCTCGAGCCTTATGATCTTGTGACGACGCGAAAGGGACAGCGGTAATGCCGTCCGTCATACAAATGAAACTGGCTTCTTCCCCTGTCAGAAATTCCTCTACAACGATTTTCGCGCCCGCATCTCCGAAAGCATTTTCCTCCAACATATCATGAGCAGCCTTAAGAGCCTGGTCTCTGGTGGTAGCCACCACTACTCCTTTGCCAGCGGCCAAGCCATCAGCCTTCACAACGACAGGAATAGGAACGCTATTTATGTAATCTACGGCACTATCTATATCAACAAACACTTCGTAGTCCCCAGATGGGATCCCATAGCGTTTTAAAAAATCCTTGGTGTAAGATTTAGAGGCTTCTAAAATCGCTGCCTGTTTCGTTGGCCCGAAACAAAGTAGGCCTGAGGCTTCAAAGGAATCTACAACCCCAGCCGCCAAGGGCGCCTCAGGACCAACGATAGTAAGGTCTATCTTTTCGGTCTGCGCAAAATCCACGAGCAAACTAGTTTCATCTGCTTCAATTGCAACATTCTTTACCAGCTTTTCATAACCAGTCCCAGGATTGCCGGGAGCACAAAAAACGACCTCTACTAACGGTGATTGCGCGCACTTCCATGACAGGGCATGCTCTCTTCCGCCGCCGCCGATAATCAATACTTTCATGTCTTATATTCCAATAGTGTGTATTTTCTAATGACGAAAATGCCTCTCTCCAGTAAAAACCATTGCAATACCGTGCTCATCAGCGGCCTCAATAATCTCGTTATCCCGTATTGAGCCGCCAGGCTGAATGATAGACAGAATGCCATTCTCCGCTGCGGCATCGATACCATCTCTAAATGGGAAAAATGCATCGGACGCCATGACTGCACCAACAATATTCAGCCCTTCATCTTTGGCTTTTATTGCAGCGATCCGTGCACTATAAACTCGACTCATCTGTCCCGCACCAATACCTAGTGTTTGCCTGTCCCGCGCATAGATAATTGCATTTGATTTTACGCTAGCCACTACTTTCCAGGCAAAAAGAAGGTCTTTGACTTCCAATGGAGTAGGCGCTCTTTGAGTAACTAACTTCAATCCCGATTCAGTCATTAGTTGGGCACGATAGTCTCTTTCTTGGACAAGCAAGCCACCCATCACTCGCTTGTACTCTATTTGGTTGAATGGTTCTTCGGACCAAAATCCTGTCTCTAAAACTCGAATATTTTCTTTTGCTTTGAATACGTCACGTGCATCAGCTGAAATTTCAGGTGCAATGATGACTTCTACAAATTGTCGCTCAACAATAGTTCTTGCCAAGTCTGCATCAACCACTCGATTAAAGGCTAAAATACCTCCAAATGCTGATGTCGGATCTGTCGCAAATGCTAAATCATAGGCTACTGACAAACTACCAGCCTCAGCAACACCGCAAGGGTTCGCATGTTTAACGATACAACACGCCGGCTCTGTAAATGTCCGTACTGCATCTAGCGCTGCGTCAGTATCTGCGATATTGTTGTAAGAAAGCTTCTTACCCTGGAGTTGAGCTGCACCAACAACCGTTCCATTCGTTAGATCTTCTTCGCCATAGAAAGCTGCTGTCTGATGAGGGTTTTCCCCATATCGTAAAACCTGCTTCCGCGTCAAACTAAGTGTTAGCTTTTGCGGAAATTTTTCTTGCGCAGAGGTGTTTGCGCCAGACAAATATTCGGCGATTGCACTATCGTACTGAGCCGTATGGTTATAAACCTTAGCAGCCAACTTATAGCGATATTCTTCCGTCACGCCACCATTATTCTCAAGTTGTTGCGCAACCTCAAAATAGTCTTTGGGGTCACAGACAACAGTGACCGATTGGTGGTTTTTTGCAGCGGCGCGCAACATCGTAGGCCCGCCAATATCAATGTTCTCAATAGCATCCGCAAGAGAGCAGTCTGCTCTGGCAACTGTCGATTCGAAAGGGTATAAGTTCACCACTACCAGATCAATTGGTTCTATTTGATGATCACGCATAGCATCCTCATCAACCCCTCTTCTTCCTAAAATTCCACCATGGATTATCGGATGCAGTGTTTTTAAACGCCCTTCCATTAATTCAGGAAAACCGGTTCTTTCTGACACATCCGTAACGGCTATGCCAGCATTTCTCAGCGCGGTAGCTGTGCCCCCAGTTGATAGAATACCCATTCCGCAATCAACTAAAATTCGTGCAAATCCTTCAATCCCTGTTTTGTCAGAAACACTGATCAACGCCCAATTCCGATTAGTCTTACTCATTTATTTTTCAAACCATATTTTTGGAGACGCGTTCTCAGCGTTCCTCTATTTATACCTAATGTCTTTGCTGCCAGGGACAAATTACCTTTTGATTCTCGCAGAACTATTTCAAGTAACGGCTTTTCCACCTCAACCAACACCATTTCATATAAATCGACAGGGGGTTCACCGTTTAAGTCTTTGAAATATTGATCTAATGCCGTCGTAACCATCTCTCGGAACGGTATTGGAGAGGTCTCTGTCACGCTGCGACCTCCGCACATACATGATTAAAAATACTGTCCAAAAAAACCTGCTGTTCGGCAACATCCAGAATTGCGTTAAACATCTTCCGTAAAATAGGCGCATTAGGAAAGCAATCTAAGTACCACCCGATATGCTTTCGCGCCATTAGCAAACCTTTTTGCTCCCCATAATGTTCATGGATCCCCTGAAGATGATCGCTCATTACCACAGCGCGCTCCTCAAGAGTGGGTGCAACCCAGGGACGGTCGTTAATACATGCTTTTACCGACGCAAACAACCAAGGATTTCCTCTGGCAGCTCTGCCGATCATAAGGCCATCTATACCAAAATTATCGAACAAATTTTTCGCATCGGCTCCTGACGTAATGTCTCCATTTGCAACCACAGGTATGAAAACAGCTTGTTTTATAGTAGCAGCCGTCTCGTGCTCAGCGGTTCCGTTGAACTTACAGGCACGTGTTCTGCCATGAACCACGAGACCTGTTATGCCTTCAGACTCAGCTATACGCGCAATATCAACGGCATTTTTATTTTCTAAGCTCCATCCAGTCCGGATTTTCAACGTTACAGGAACTTGAACAGAGTTCACCACTCGTGCAAGGATTGAGCTCACTTTCTTAGTGTCTCTCATCAATGCGGATCCAGCAGCTTTTCCGCAAACTTTCTTGGCCGGACAACCCATATTAATATCAATTACGTCCGCACCGTTATCTTGCGCAATGCAAGCAGCCTTAGCCATCACTTCAGGATCGGAACCAACCAGTTGAATCACTCGAGGAGAAGCCTCGCCATCCATATTTAGCCTGGCACGTGTATTAGGCCGATCCCATAGTTCTAATTTAGAAGCCACCATCTCAGAAACAGCGTAATCTGCACCTAGTTTACGACAGATTTTTCGAAATGGCTTATCAGTAATACCTGCCATTGGCGCTAAAGCAATAGCATTTTTTAAATGTGACTTAATAATTTTCATTGTTACTAAACAGGAACCCAACTTTTTAAACATCAATACCATTTACGTAATCCACAACAGATCCCGCTGACTCGATCAATCACGATGATAGCCATAAAACAGTCTGCCTGAAAGTAGGAATAGCACCATTAATGTATTTTTAATAGTCAAGAAGACAATGTCCTAAGCCATCATTTCCTTACTCCTGCTAAAAGGGCCCAACCATTTTGTTCAGAGCATGATGATAATCGAAAGTTATTTGAGTACACCTCCTTTATTACCTCTACCTGCGTTCGTAGTAATCCTGACAAAACAATCTCACCACCAGGTTTAATTAATTCCGCAAAAGAACTTTCTAGTTCGATTAGAGGCTGCATTAAAATATTGGCAATAAGTAAGTCGGCACCACTAGGGATATGGACGGCATCGCTTACGCAAAATACTCTATCTTGTAGTTTGTTGTCGCAAATATTGCTACTAGAGACAGACAGAGCTAACGGGTCAATATCGATCGCAGTCACAATCTGAGCACCAAAAAGCGCCGCCGCCATGCTTAAAATACCTGAGCCACAACCATAGTCGACAACGGTGAGATTCGAGAGGGAGACATGGCTCCCAAGCCAATTTAGGCATAATGCGGTAGTCTCATGAGTACCCGTGCCAAAGGCTTGTCCGGGATCAATAGTAAGGAGGTGTCGAACGTCGGCAGGAGCCTCCAACCAGCTTGGACAAACACAGAGCCCACCAGAAAACCTCATAGGAACCCACGAAGACTTCCAACGGTCAAGCCAGCCACAGTCTGTGACCTTTGTTTCAACGATATTAGTAAGGCCTTTCAATTTTCGTAATTCAGTTACCGCCAGTGCAGAGGAATCGACCGATTCAAAAAGGGCTCTTACGACACTATTTGTCCAAGACTTGATATTAGAAATTCCTGGCTCGTCAAACATTTCACAATCGCCATCAGACTGGGTGATGGAGACGGCCCCAAGTCCCAACAAAGTTGGTTCTATCAGCCCATAGGCATCAGTCTCTAGTTCGAAACTGATTTCATACACTTTTATTAACCCTTATCAAGAAGTCTTTCTAAGTAGTGGATGTCAGTTCCACCCTTTCGGAAATCCTCATTCGAAAGTAGATCTTGATGGAGAGGTATGTTTGTTTTTATCCCCTCAAAAACAAATTCCCTCAGAGCGTTCTGAGTTCTAGCTATTGTTTCAAGTCGATCGTCGCCATAGCAGATTAGTTTCCCGATTAGAGAATCATAGTTTGGTGGGACGGCATAGCCAGAATAAATATGTGAGTCAACCCGAACTCCTCGCCCTCCTGCTGCATGATAAGATTGAATCTTGCCTGGAGAAGGAAGGAAAGTATAAGGATCCTCTGCATTTATCCTGCACTCAATAGCGTGTCCCACTAACGTGATATCCTTCTGCTCATATGCTAGGGCCTGACCCGCGGCAATCAAAAGCTGCTGTTTTACTAAATCGATGCCCGTAACCATTTCTGTTACAGGATGTTCGACCTGTATTCGCGTATTCATTTCAATAAAATAAAAATTGCCGTGTTCGTAGAGAAACTCAAAGGTGCCCGCTCCTCTGTAGTCAATACGTTTACAGGCCTCAGCGCAAAGAGCGCCTAATTCGTTCCGCATTTCTACAGATATTCCTGGGGCTGGCGCCTCTTCTATTATTTTCTGGTTCCGGCGCTGCATCGAGCAATCTCTTTCTCCTAAATGGATGGCATTGCTAAAATTATCCGCAAGAACTTGGATCTCAATATGACGAGGATGCTCTAAATACTTTTCTAAGTAGACACTATCATTATTAAAAGCAGCACTAGCCTCTGCACGCGTGAGAGCAATAGACTCCAAAAGCGACTTTTCTTCAAACACAGGACGCATGCCTCTGCCACCACCACCACCGGAAGCCTTAATCATTATTGGATACCCTATCTCTCTTCCTATCGCTAGATTTGCATCCGGATCATCGCCCAGCGCACACCCTGAGCCAGGGACACAAGGGACACCCGCCTCCTTCATTGCTTCAATCGCTGATAGCTTGTCGCCCATAATTCTCATTGTCTCAGCTTTCGGCCCAATGAAGACAAAGCCACTGCGCTCCACTTGCTCCGCGAAGTCAGCATCTTCAGATAAAAACCCATAACCCGGATGAATGGCATCAACATCAGCTAATTCAGCTGCTGCAATAACACCAGGTGCATTCAAGTAGCTCAAATTAGGCGCCGCTGGGCCAATACAAACAGACTCGTCTGCCAAACGGACGTGCTGCAGATCTCGATCCACGTCCGAATGAACCGCCACAGTTTTAATACCTAATTCACTGCATGCCCTAAGGATTCTGAGCGCGATCTCTCCACGATTAGCAATTAATACTTTGTTAAACATTCGTTAAAATACCGTTTAAGAAATCAAAAATAATGGTTGTCCGTATTCAACAGGAGAACCGTTCTGGGCGATAATAGCGACAACTGTGCCAGCTACTTCAGCCTCTATCGGGTTCATTATCTTCATCGCTTCAATAATACAAAGAGTGTCCCCAATATTAATAGTCTGGCCAACAGCAACGAATGGCCCTGATTCAGGAGACGCCGCAGCGTAAAAAGTACCAACCATCGGGGAGGTGATATGGTTTGAAGACTCAGTGGGTAACGATTGAGGCGATACCTGAGCATTAACCGCAGGTGCTGCAGCCATCGGGGGAGGCGCTAAGACAGCTGTCTGAACATTAGCTGTTTGACCTCTGCTGATCCTAACAGACTCTTCACCTTCATGAATCTCAATCTCTGCTATTCCCGATTCCTCGAGCAACTCTATTAACTTTTTTACTTTTCTAATATCCACTTGATCCTCGCTATAACTCAACTCAAAATATTTACGTATATAAAACTATCCACTCGCTCTAACTGAGCTGCTCAGCAGCCGCTTGCAGCGCTAGTTCGTATCCATGAGCACCGAAACCAGAAATGACACCAACAGCGATATCAGAAAGATAAGACTGGTGGCGAAAAGATTCACGCGAAAAAATATTAGATAAATGCACTTCTATGAACGGGATTTCTGTTCCTAAAAATGCATCTCTTATCGCAACACTTGTGTGCGTATAAGCCCCAGGGTTAATGACAATAAAATCAACACCATCTAACTTAGCCTGATGCACACGGTTAACTAATTCACCTTCAATGTTACTTTGGTAAGTTGTTAGGGCTAAGCTCAACCTACTAGCTTTATCTGCCATAAGATCATTCAGGTCGCTAAGTGACAACTGCCCATATACCTCAGGCTCTCTTTGCCCCAGTAGATTTAAATTCGGTCCATTTAAAAACAGCACCCTATGCAAAAAAAACTCCCTCTACAATCTCGTCTTGAAAGTGGCATATATTAGCATACTCCACTGATTTTGAAAAACACGTTTATAGAATATAGACTAAGTTAGCGACTTATTTGCAGATTTTCCATTATTTTCACCAGTTCTTTTTCTGCATCAAGCTGTTCCCACTCACCCATATGACTGTAAAGCAACCCGCCATCTCGAGACAAGACCACTGTAAACGGAAGCGCGCCTATCTCGTTCCCTAAAACTTCCATGAAACGCACGACATCGGCATCGCCAATGAGCAATGGGTAGTTGACGTCTGTTGTTTCTTTAAATTCTCGCACAGCGACCTCAGAGTCTAATGCAACGCCAATAAATTGTAGGCCATTTTTCCTATACTTCTCCTGAAGCATGGTAAATAGCGGGATCTCTCTCAAGCAAGGAGGGCACCAAGTAGCCCAAAAGTTAATAACTACAACATCGTTTACCCATGATAACAGCGGCCTCTTATCTCCCTTCAGATCTTGAAATTCCCACTCTAAGATCTGGCGCTCTTCTCGAGAAGACGTCTGGATTTCCTCTCGGTCATCTCTGCTTGGAAGCTGATCTGACGATATAAGATAACCGGCAAGGCCAAACAGACCTGCTAAAAATCCTAGCAAAAGATAGTGCTTAATTCTCACTTCTCTCCACCTGTTTTATAGTTTTTAAAAATTCATTAGCATCTACGAAGCCTATTATCCTTGATTCACTTACCTCTTTACCATCTTTAAAGAAGAGCACTGCCGGAGGTCCATACAACGTAAATTGAGACAAAAATTCCCTATCCATCTGATTGTTGTCTGTCACGTCAAATCTCAATAGTTGATTTTCGTTCAACCAAGTGCGCACCAGCGGCTGCTCAAATGTTTTCTTTTCTAAGTGCCGACACTCCACACACCAATCGGCATAGACATCCAAAATCACAATTTGATCGGTGTCAACTGAAGCATCAATAGCCGCTTGTAATTGAGTTAGTTCGGAAACAGACAGATAACGCACCTGATTTCGCTCGCTCTCCACAAGGTCTGATGAAGAAGTGAGGCTAGGCGATCCGTTCAAGTAAAAATAAAGGCTAAATCCGCAAATCATTACGTAACACGACATCACCAGCCATTTAAGTTGTGGACGGCGAGAAATTAAACGAGTTTTATGAATTATCAATCCAAACCATATCAGAAATGCCAACAGCAACAAAAACCACAAAGAAAATAGTATGCTGGGGTGGGCAACTCTTTCTAAAAATACTATAGCCACAGATACAAAAATAAAACCAAAAAGCTGATTTATTCGCTCCATCCACCCACCCACTCTTGGCAGTATATAGCCGGCCGAGGCTCCTATGGCAATAAGTGGCACACCCATCCCAAGCCCCATCACAAAGAGAACAGCCCCACCCGTGATTGGTGACCCTGTTTGGCTAATAAAAGTCATTGCTGCAGCTAACGGCGGTGCCAAACACGGTCCTGCGATTAATGCGGAGATCAATCCCATCATGAAAACTCCAAAGTAAGTCCCTGAAGTCTGTTTCCGACTTGCCGCGTCAAGCCGACGACTAATAAAAGAAGGGACTTGCAGTCTAAACAGCCCAAACATGGAGCATGCCAGAATAACGAACACTAACGAAAAGAGAATCACAACCAAAGGCTTTTGAAAAGATAAATGAAAGCTGTACCCTAAAAATCCTGCAGCCACCCCGATGAGAGAATACATCGATGCCATACCCAAAACGTAAAAAATGGACAAAGGTAAGGCCTTACTGTCTTCACCCGAGTGCGTCCGCCCAACTATAATACCCGACAAAATAGGAATCATAGGCAAAACACAGGGGGTAAAAGACAACAATAGGCCAAACACAAAAAAAGCAAACAAAACATAAAAAAATGATTTCTGATGTAGTTGCGTCACAATTCTCTGCGTTATTGAAGAGCTCTTCTCCATTTGAGCGACACTATTGCTGCTAGTTTTCAATAAAACCATTCTCTTTGTAGGAGGGTAGCAAATCCCATTTTCAGCGCATCCCTGATAAGAAATTTCCGCCTCAAAAGTATCTTCGGGAGAGGAATTAGAAAAAGTTGGACTAAAAGCTAAGCTTTTGCGATAAATTTCAGATTCACCGAAAAATTCATCTTCCTTTAATTCGCCTAAAGGGAGCTGAAGGCTTAAAAGTTCTATTTTTTTATTTAATGGATTTACACCGATTTTTTGTTTGTATATGTAGTATCCAGGTGCAATTTCAAAGTGTAGCGATGAGGCCTGGCTG
The DNA here is from genome assembly GCA_002390205.1 of Proteobacteria bacterium UBA4457. GTDB lineage: Bacteria > Pseudomonadota > Gammaproteobacteria > UBA4457. Next base: position 34,981 of record DGOV01000079.1, read on the forward strand.
TTAGACTGTTTAACTATCAATCCAAAAGCCTTCTCCGGAGGCAAAAACTTACGCACAGACTTTTTTTCCTCTTGAAACGGCAGTTTTAATTCCGCTGCAAAAGACACATTGACCAAACTAACTAATACCAACCCCACAATTGTATTTAGTAGGACAGAAAATAAATTCGATTTTTTAGCTTGCATATGCTTCGTATTTCTAAAAGAAAAGGAGATAGTATAGGTGTCTAGTAAATTTAGCAGAAAACTTTTCATGAATCCTTTGCTTTTTATTCTCTTGTTGTTCATTGCTGTTCCATTAAGCGAGCTATTCTTGCTGATCAAAATTGGTCATGTTATCGGGGCTATTCCCACAATAATGCTAGCTCTATTTACAGCCGGACTGGGCGTGATTTTAGTTAGAAGAGAGGGCGTATCCGTCTTGGCAAAGATCAATGCGTCTTTTCTAAACAGAGAAGCTCCTACAGTTGCCGTTTTAGAAGCCTTTATTCTACTGATTTCGGGACTGTTTTTATTGACCCCAGGTTTTATCACTGACGTTATTGGCTTTATATTTCTGTCTCCATTCCTCCGGCAAAGGGCATCCATGCATTTCGCCAGCAAATTTGGCCGTCACAATCAGCCGGCGGGTAATTCCTCGACTACTACCCACACAATAGAAGGGAACTACAAAGTTGAAGATGACTAGACTATAGAGAACACAATAGTTTTGCCGCACTGGCCAAAGTGTCATCTTCTTTACAAAAGCAAAATCTTACCACCCGACTACTTTCGCTGTCCGGATCATCAAAGAAGACCGAGATCGGAATTGCCGCAACCCCTACCTCTTGAGTCAAATATTCTACAAACGCCTTATCTGGGACGTCCGCAATCCGTGAGTAGTCTGCTAATTGAAAAAAAGTACCTTTGCTGGGCTTGATAATAAAGCGCGACTCCTTCAGTGCAGAACAAAAAATATCTCTTTTCTTCTCGTAGAAACTCGGCAAGCTTTGTAAATGCTCCGGATTGGAGGCCATATAATCAGCTAGCGCGAATTGCACCGGCGTAAATGCTACAAAAGTTACGAATTGATGGACCGCTCTGAGTTCTTTAGTAAGTAATGCTGAAGCCACCACATACCCAGTTTTCCATCCGGTCGCATGGAAGGATTTACCAAAGGAGAATACCGCGAATGAGCGGGCCGCTAATTTAGGGCTAGATAAGACACTCTTGTGCTTTTTTCCATCAAACACAAAGTGCTCATACACTTCATCAGAAATTACGACTAGATCATATTTAACAGCAATTTCTTCAAGCTGCATCATATCATCATCTGACATAATTGAGCCCGTTGGATTATGTGGGAAGTTAACTATTATGACCTTACTCTTTGAGCTTATGGCGCTCTCAACCTGCCGCCAATCAATTGAATACTCAGGGGAGTAAAGCTTTAAATGTATCGGAACACCGCCGGAGAGCCGCACAGCTGGATCGTAGCAGTCGTAAACCGGATCAAACATAATAACCTCATCGCCCGGTTGAACAATTGCTGTAATAGCGCAATAAATTGCTTCCGTGGCTCCAGGCGTAATCGTTACTTCAGTATCCCAGTTTACATCACGGTCATAATATTCTTTTATCTTGAAAGCACATTGCTGTCGCAAGGCTGCAATCCCTGCAAGAGGGGCATACTGATTATGTCCGTTATTGACATGCCAATTTAACCTTTCTTTAAGCGCTAGAGGAGGATCGTAATCTGGATAGCCCTGAGATAGGTTTATAGCTTTATAATCTTCCGCCATCTGGGACATAATGGTAAAGATAGTAGTACCCACATCAGGCAACTTGCTTATAAAATTCATTTTACAATTATACGCTGTGTTTTTCGCAGGCTAAACATAAAAATAATGTTTGAAAGAATCTATGATTACAGTACTACTAAGTCTCAAATTGTGATGCAATTCAACAAAGGTCGGTTACACTGACCACATTTGAGCAATCTACCCCAAAGGCAGAAACTTAGGAGCTTATTAGGATGGACTACAAGGATCGAGACGGTGTCATATGGATGGATGGGCAAATGGTTCCGTGGCGAGATGCAAACGTACATGTGCTTACTCATTCACTTCACTATGGTGTAGGTGCTTTCGAAGGGATCCGAGCTTACGAAACAAGTACTGGGACCGCTATCTTCCGCCTGAAAGAACATATCAAAAGACTTTATGACTCAGCTCATATCCTAGAAATGGCGATACCTTATGAAAAGCAAGTGATCGAAAACGCCTGCATACAGGCTGTTAAACTGAATAAACTCACTTCAGCCTATATCCGGCCATTGGTCTATTATGGATCGGAGTCAGTAGGGCTTGGTGTTCAAGGTTTGTCTGTGCACGTCGCTATCGCGACTTGGTTCTGGGGCGCTTACCTTGGGGAGGAAGCTCTAGAAAAAGGCATTCGGATAAAAACGTCTTCGTACACTAGGCATTTAGTAAACAGCGTCATGTGTCGGGCAAAAGCAACCGGCAACTATATAAACTCTGTTCTCGCTCACCAAGAGGCTGCCAGAGACGGGTATGACGAAGCCTTGCTGTTGGATAATGAAGGAATGGTCGCCGAAGGGTCTGGGGAAAATATTTTCATCGTTCGAGATGGTGTAATCTTCACCCCTCAAATCGGTTCTTCTTTGGAAGGGATAACCCGTGCAACAATTTTAAAACTTGCTGATGACGAAGGCTTAAAGGTCGTTGAAAAACGCATTACCCGAGACGAAATCTATATCTCTGACGAAGCTTTTTTCACTGGCACGGCCGCAGAAGTTACCCCCATCTGGCAAATGGATAATAGAACCATAGGCTCTGGTTCTCGAGGGCCGATAACCCAAAGACTACAAGATGCTTACCTCAAGCTCGTTACGGGGAAACGCAAAGACATCTCTAATTGGCTGACACCTATTGCTTAACCTGTCATTGTGAAAAACCTTCCCATTGTAATTTGGCAACTCTCTGACAAAAGACGCGGGCACGACCGGCAATCACTTGGCCTATCAAACGCACTATCTAAGCTGATAACGGCGGAAACTCATATAGTCACTGTTGAGAGCTTTAAGCTGCTCAACCTACTGCGCCGCGGATTCTCTCCACCTCAAGAACTTCCACTTCCACATTTGATAATTGGAGCCGGGCACCAATGTCAAAATGCTCTCGTCAAAGCAAAAAAAACAGCTGGCGGTCTGTCAATTTGTCTTATGAAACCATCATTACCGAGAGCGTGGTTTGACCTCTGCATAATTCCTGAGCATGACAAGGTCTCTCGTCGCCAAAATACAATAGAAACGAAGGGGGTTCTAAATCCAGTCGTATCAAAAATAGCGCCGCCCTTAAATAATGGAGTGGTTTTAATCGGCGGCCCTTCCCGACATCATAACTGGGACGCTAACGATCTTGTCTCGCAAATACGAACTATAATAGAAGATGATAGTCACACTACTTGGACAATTGCTAATTCGCGCCGAACTCCGTCAGGCACTGCCAATCTGATCATGAACGACCCTATACTTAAAGATAAGTTCTTCCAAATAGACGACCTCCCGTTGAACTGGATCGACCAGAAGATAGAGTCTTGCGGTCGGATCTGGGTCACTGCGGATAGCGTGTCCATGATTTTTGAAGCTCTTAGCACAAAAGCCAAAGTAGGCATTATAGACGTGCCCGCTAAACGCTCAGACCGAATCAATACTATTGCCCCTAACTTACAGAAACTGGGCTGGGTCTATCACGGAGATGCAAGTCCCGATATTCACCGACCCAACCTTAACGAAGCAAATCGTTGCGCAATGACAATACTAAAACGCTGGCCTTCTCTCATGACAGCTAATTCAAATTCCTCCCTTCCATGACCAAGAAATTAAACATCATCCAAATCCTACCTGAACTTGAGGTAGGTGGAGTAGAACGCGGCACCGTTCAAATAAGTAGAGCGCTTGTCAACCGAGGCCACACGGCGATTGTAATGTCAGGGGGAGGGCGTCTTGTCAAAGAACTTAATGCATTAGGGGTTGAACATATAGAACTCCCTGTTGGGGCTAAAAAACTATCATCTGTTTTCTTAATTTATAAACTAGTGCGCACTTTTTTAAATAAGAAGATAGATATTGTTCATTCCCGATCTAGGCTGCCTTCTTGGCTGGTGTGGATTGCACTTAATTTTCTTTCTAAAAACAAGCGGCCTGTTTGGATCACAACCGTGCATGGACCATATAGTGTTAACGCATACAGCAGTATTATGATAAAAGGAGATCACGTCATAGCTGTATCGCATTTCATAGAACGTTACATCAAAAAAAACTATAGCAAAGCTCATCAGAAAGATATCACCGTTATACCTCGAGGCATCGAAAAAGATCTTTACCGCAGAAGCTTTCGTCCTTCTGATGCCTGGATGGACAACTGGCAACAGCAACTCAAGCACAATGCTGATGCAAAAATTTTGACGATCGCTGGACGATTGACACGGTGGAAAGGTCAATTAGACTTTATCCTAATACTGGCTGGACTTAGAAAAAGAGGTGTGAATGCATTTGGACTAATCGTGGGTTCTGCACATAAAAACAATAAAGCTTATGAGGATGAGCTCAAAATTGCTGCGCAAACATACGGGGTCACTCCGTACCTCCTCTTTTTAGGATCGAGATCTGATCTCATGGAGATATTTTCAATCTCTGACTGCGCTTATTCTCTAGCCAAAAAGCCAGAGGCTTTTGGCCGAACTACAATCGAAGCACTTGCCCTTGGAACCCCCGTTATCGGCTACGATCACGGGGGAACATCAGAAATACTAGACGATGTCTTTCCACGTGGAAAGGTTGCTTTGAATGACATCAACGCGGTAATTGATCGGACTATAGAGGTTCTAGCAAACCACCCGTTAATTACTGAAAGTCATCCCTATACCGTTGGAAGAATGGAACTCGCAACTCTCAGTTTGTACGAGCGCTCAACAACAAAAATCCTGATTTCTAAAAATGTCAGATAAAGTACTAATAATAAAACTAGGGGCTTTAGGCGATATTGTGATGTCTACTCCATTAGTTTATGCCATAAAAAAGCATCATCCACGGAGCCAGACGGTCTTATTAACAGCAATACAATTTGGTTATGTCTTTGAAAATTTTGATGGGATTTCGATTAAGACTTTCGATCGTCACAGCCTGTATCGAACGTTAGAAATCGCGAAGTGGATCAGATCAAACAATTTTACCCATATCTATGATCTTCAGGGTTCAAGACGAACTGGCATACTTACCCTTATGTCTAGAGCCACATTCCGGGTGGGAAACCACAATGCGCTCAGCTATACTCATTTCCCTGCAGCCCCATGGAAAGGACAACAGCATATTTTTGATAGGATGTGTCTTTTACTAAAAACCTGCGACATCAATGTCCATGAGCGCCGGCCTATTCTAAAGGCATCTAAAGTCATAGAAAACAAAATTTCCTCGTGGCTTGAAACACACAGTTTAGATACCGACTCTTATGTCATTATGCATGCTGGCTCAAGCCCACTTAAACCGGAAAAACGTTGGCCTTATTTTTCAGCTCTTGCCCTATATTTCCAATCAAAGGATATAACCACAGTGTGGGTCGGAGCCACAGATGACGAGAGCCTTAATACTGCATTAAGTGAGGTAACTGGAGTCAATGCCTCAATGGCTTTTAATATATTCGAGTTGGCAGAGCTCGGGAGAAGAGCAAGGTTTGCTGTAACTAATGACTCAGGGCCCATGCATATCTTGGCAGCTGCAAATATCCCTATCTTCGGTATATTTGGCCCCACGGACTGGAGCCGAAACCATGCGTTAGGGCAGGAAGATAACGTTATCGCAACAACACGCACGAAACTGAACGAAACAAGCCTAACAGAACTGTCAGTTGAAACCGTAATTGATGTAATCTCGTCAAAACTATTTTTGTAATAACCGCGCGTACAAAGACTCATATTGAGCAACAACAGATGAAGCCGAATAGTTCAGTTCGAAGCACTGCAACGCTTTCGCAGCTTTCAAATGTCTGTCCTCAGAACGAATGGTATCAAGGATATCGTTGGCTAAACTGGTAGAGCTTTGTAGATCAGTAAAATAGCCCATATCGGAATCCAATATCTCCAGCGGCCCCTGCGTTTTACTAGCCAAAATCGGAACCCCAGATGCCATCGCTTCTAAAACAACGATCCCAAAAGGCTCGTCTCTTGAAGGCAAGATAAAAAGATCGCCATCCTTAAGAAATTGAGAGATATCGTCTACCCATCCAACCAAATTAACGACCTCGGTAAGCCCTAACCGGTCTACTAATTTAACGAGCCGCTTTTCTTCTGGTCCACCGCCCCCTAAATCTAATGTGACCGCCTGGCCACTTTTTCGAACCAGATTAATAGCTTCTAACAATAAATCAAAACCTTTTTTATGTACAAAACGACCTAGCGCTTTTATTTTGAATACGGTCGGCTGACTCCGCGTCCTGCGAGCAGAAGCTATAGCAATAGAACTGAAATTCGGGATCTTACATATCTTCGTTCTTGGTATGCCCCCCGCGATCAAATAAGCCTCCTGCGCCATTGTCGTGGGGACAAAACAGTTTACGTTCTTATAATATTTTAAGTTAACTAGATTGTGTGTTTTTACTAAGAGTGGAATCCGATCTTTTTTTGAAGCCTTCCCCGCCAACATTGCAGCTCTAGCGAGGTGCGCGTGAATGATTACACCACCAAATTTTTCTGTCTCTTTGCCGATCGCTTTTACAACCCGCCAGTCCCAGGATCCTAAGCACGTTACTCCGACAGTTCTGAACATATTGTTTTCTTTTAGCTTGGGATAAAGAAATCCTCGCACATCAACGATGGTAAGGACTTCATGACCTCTAGAAACAAGATCCAGTGTTATATCAAGAAAGCTCCGTTCTGCTCCCCCAAACCCCCGCGCCAACATCACCTGTACTATCTTCATTTTTATCTCCCTTTCTTGAGATGGGGCAACATCGCTTCAAAAACAGAATCAGGAGTCAGCTTATCCAAATTATTTTCTGGCGCCACCAATACAAATGAAGTCATGCTGAGTGGCTTGTAACGATCTGGATTTCCTGGGCCAAAGAGAGTAAGTGTTGGCACGCTAAGCGAAGCAGCCAAATGCCCTAAGCCAGAATCATTGCCAATGAAAAAAGAAGATTGAGATAGCAGGACTTTAACTAAGCTGAGATTAGTTTTCCCCGTAAAGTCAAAGATCGGCGTAGTACTTTTTTCTGTTTCTTCCAGGCTATCACCTTCTATTCCAAGCAGTAAAACCGCATCAAATTGACCATCTAATTTAAATATTAACTCACGATACCGGGATACTGCCCATTTTTTCCCTGGCCAATTTGCACCCGGCGCCACGGCCAGCCATCGCCCTTGTGGAATAATAGACACCGCGGCTCGCGCTTTTCGGGCTTCTTCTTGGTCAATGTAAATTTTACACAGCGGCGTTTTGAAGTCTTTATTAAGTAAAGGTAAAATCGCACTCATATGCTCTTGCACAGAGTGCTGGGAAAAACCAGTTCGAGATCTCTTATAAAGACGTTTTTCCCCTCGCAAAAGTATTGGTATAAGGTTTGTTCTTAAATCAACAATGAGGTCATATTTTTGCCGCCTTAGCCTTCCGAGTAACCGCACGTTTTCCCACAAGGAAGCTTTTTTCCTACGATGATAAGTTACCCCCAAATAAGGGGCGCCTAGGAAAATCTCTGAAGACCTTTCGTCTCCGATAATATCAATTACAGAATTTGGGTATAGCTGATGCAAAGTCTCGAATACAGGCGTAGTCATCACTGCATCCCCGATATTGCTTAGGGTTACTACCAGAATCCGATCAAACATTGGAGGGGCCGTTGCTGTCTCATTTACCGATACAAAATTTAGAAAAAATATCGCCCAACATATCTTCGGTACTATAGCGTCCAGAAATTACGTCGAGTGCTTGAATGGCATTTCTATAATTTTCGGAGACTAGCTCGGGGCTCGTGAGAAAGGAGTCTTGTGAAATCGAGCGCAAATGCACTAAAGCTTTTTTTAGCGCCACCACATGCCGAGAACGAGCCGTAATTTCATTTTCAGAGCTCGCGGCTGTATCGGATGCCGATAGAATTGTACGTCGAAGATCATCTATGCCCTCACCAGTGAGAGCTGAGACAAATACTGGGGTTTGTTCCTGACTAGCGTGCTTTAATTTCAACTCTGGGTACTGATCTACCTTATTGAACACTCTGATTATTTTGGCACCAACCGGCACTTTTAAGCCTATCTCCTCTCCAACATAAGGCTCCGAAACTCCCGCGCCCATCAGATGGATTATGATATCAGCGGTATCCAATATTTGTATTGTCCGTCTTATCCCCTCTTTTTCTATAAAATCATTGCTCTCGTGTATGCCTGCAGTATCGCAAATCCGTACGGGCACACCTTCTATATTTGTATCAAATTCAACAGTATCTCTGGTTGTCCCAGGAATATCCGATACAATAGATCGATCTGAGTCTGCTAATTTATTTAAAAGTGACGATTTTCCAGCATTTGGAGCACCTGCAATCACCACCTTCAGACCTTCGGTTAAGCGGGCACCGAGCAGAGAGCGTTTTTCTAATTTTACCAGAGCAGAAATTAAACATTTGTTCTTGATCTTCTGCTCCTTGAGTAGGTCATTCGAAACGACCTCATCCGAAAAATCAATCGCAGCTTCTAACTCGGCCCTAGTCAATTGTATTTGTTGTATCAACTGTTGGACAATTGCACCAAACTCTCCACTCATAGATCTCTGCGCGGACTTAACCGCCCTGATAGTTTGTGAATTTATTACATCTGCTACAGCCTCTGCTTGAGACAGATCTATTTTGTTGTTTCGGAATGCTCTTTCAGTAAATTCTCCGGGCCGTGCGATCCTTGCCTGGTGACAACAAAACACCCTAACGAGCTCGTCTAATATAAGCGGGTTCCCGTGAGCTTGAATCTCAACCAGATCCTCTCCTGTATATGAATGAGGACCTTCATAATAGAGAACAATCCCCGTGTCAATTTTACTGCCTGAGTTATCAATGAAAGCCGACAGAGTAGCATGTCTCACTTTACTAGGAGGGGTTTTACAGATTATTTTGGATATGGCAAAGGCTTCATGTCCCGAAACACGCACAATCCCTATGCCACCTCGACCTGGTGGCGTTGAAACCGCGACAATCGTTTCATCTGTGCTCAATATATTTACGCGTAAATCAAGTGCTGTGAGAATTTTCTATCATTCGAGTAATGCGCCATTGCTGAGCAATCGATAACAAGTTATTTACCAACCAATATAACACTAGGCCGGAAGGGAAAAAAGCAAAGAAACCTGTAAACACAAAAGGTAGGATTTTCATAACCTTAGCTTGTGTGGGGTCAATTGGAGCTGGGTTTAGCTTCTGTTGGAACCACATACTAACTCCCATAAGTAAGGGCAGGACATAAAACGGATCCATGCTCGACAAATCAGTGATCCACAAGATAAACGGAGCTTGTCTCATCTCGACACTTTCCAGTAACACCCAGTATAGCGCGATGAAAAAAGGTATCTGAACAAGCATAGGAAGACAACCGCCAAGGGGATTGATGCGCTCTTCTTTATAGAGCTTCATCATATCTTGGTTCAATTGAGCTTTATCATCTGAATGTCGCTCTTTTAAGGCCAAAAGCTTCGGTTGGACCCGTCTCATATTTGCCATTGATCTATAGCCGGCAGCTGCCAGAGGATAAAATAAAAGCTTAAGTAGAATAGTTAAAATAATGATAGCCCAGCCCCAGTTATGCAGCTTGTCATTAATAAAATTCAGAACAATGAATAAAGGTTTAGCTATAAACCATAGCATTCCATAATCCACGGTTAATTGAAGCCCCGTGGCCAAAGGTTCAAGCAGGTCGTGCCTTTTAGGTCCGGCATAAAAGCTACTAAGCAAGGAACCTTGCTCGTTTGCCCCTATAGTTTTAGCTTGACTGTAAAACCCAACAGTAAATACGTCTGCTGTGTTTGTTTTGGAGTAATACTGATTCTCCGCTTCTTTCTCGGGTATCAATGCGGCAACAAAATAATGTTCCATTACTGCAATCCAAGACTCTTTCGCACTTACATTAATTGGTGCTTTTTCTAAGTCACCATAGTCATACTTTTCGTATCTTTTTTCCGGAGTAGAAAGGGCGGCGCCACTGAATAGATATAACATTCCCTGTCTTGATGACTCTTTGTTCCGTTTCAATTGCGCATATTGATGAACTTTAATGCCGTCAGGTAACTTGTTGAATACTTTATATTCAATATCTATTAAGTAACTACCTCTTTTGAAAATATAGTTTTTTTGAATAGTAATCCCTTGTTTATTCGTCCAATACAACGGAACAACTAATTCGTCTTCATCTCTAATAAATTTATAAGCGGTTCTCTCGAAAGAGTAGATGTCATTGTGCGTAGGCAAACCCTTACTGCCGGCTAATCCCCCTTGATGAATAAAAGTGCGGCTTGATTTATTGGCCAACAGTTCCACTGCGTCGTCTGGTATCTTCGGATCAATCGGATAATCTTTCAAAGTGATGCTATTTAAAGTCCCCCCTTTACTTGAAATAACAACTGACAACAAATCAGTTTCTACTGTGATTTCGGAGTCTGTTTCGGATTCAAAAGACGGAATAGGTGAGTCTGACTTGGCCTGAAACTCTGGGTTTATGAAGGGCACAGAATCCTCTGCTTGCGAATTAAATTCTTGCAACTGGGGAGCGCCATTCACCGCCTGTGGTGACACATTTACCGTATAGTCTTCCTGCCATTTCTGGTAAATCAATAGCCCGAGGAAACTTACCGCTAGAATCAGAAAAAAACGCACATTTTCCATTAGTTTTTACCCTGATTGTTCATAGTAATATTGCAAATCTTTTTTTTATCCAGAGAGTAAGCAACTGCACTTTTTATTGCCCCCAAGCCTTTCATATTTGAATTAGGCTTCACATTAAAGAAATAATCCGCCGGAGAAAGAAGAGAAGCATTACATCTGAATGCTTCTCGAATTACTCTTTTAATTTTGTTGCGCACCGTTGCCTTGTTTGAAACGCGCTTACTAACCGACAGGCCTAAGCGAGGATACCCTAAATCATTGGCATAATAGTAAAGGTTAAATGCTTTCGTTTTTTGACATTGCCCTTTTCTCAAAATTCTTTTGAAGTCGTTGCCCGATGTCATTTTCATCTTCCGAAGAAAGACGTTATCGAAAGGAGGTTTTGGCATTAACAAGGCTGCTTACGCTGTTAGCTGGTGCCGTCCCTTGGCTCGGCGTGCAGCAATTATTCGCCTACCGCCCTTAGTCTTCATTCGCGCTCGGAACCCGTGTTTCTTGGAACGCTTTAAAGTGTTTGGTTGAAATGTATGTTTCATCTTTAATTAAATCCATAAAAGGGCGCGAATAGTAGTCAGAAAGAGGCCTAAATGTCAAATATAAGAAAGAGCTTTAGTTACCCTCCTGCTTGTGGATAAGTTTAAGGAACGCGTATACACTCAAAGCCTTAGAGAGATGAACTTCGTGATTTCTGGGTAAAAAACTACAGTGACAAATGAACTTTGGGATAAATGTTTAATACAGCTAGAGAAAGAACTGTCTTCACAGCAGTTTAATACATGGATATGCCCTTTACAGACAGAGATACGTGATCAAACCCTTGAGCTATTTGCGCCTAACCGCTTCGTTTACGATTGGGTTCAAAATAACCATCTCAATCAGATAAAAGCGATTGTTTCCTCTATTTCCAACGCAACTATAACTATATCGCTTAATGTTGGTAGCAGCACTCAGAAAAACTCGGCTTTACCTATTGAATTCACTGACACCAGCGTAACCGATAAACCTAAGCAGATTAAAACAGCAAACCGCAGCCGCGGCTTAAGGAACGAACTAAGTTTCGATTCTTTTGTTGAAGGAAAGTCTAACCAACTGGCTAGGGCAGCCTCCTTACAGGTTGCGAGCAATCCCGGGAAAGCATACAACCCGCTATTTATTTGCGGGGGTGTCGGTCTAGGAAAGACACACCTAATGCATGCTGTGGGAAACTTAATTAAATCAAATACAAAGAAGCCGCTCACTGCTGTTTATCTGCATTCGGAAAGGTTTGTAGCAGACATGGTTAAGGCCTTACAACATAACAAAATTAACGAATTTAAGAGATACTATCGTTCAGTAGATGCTTTATTGATTGATGATATTCAGTTTTTCTCAGGAAAAGAACGCTCGCAAGAGGAGTTTTTCCATACCTTTAATGCCTTGCTTGAAGGAGACCAGCAAATAGTACTTACCTGCGATAGATACCCTAGAGAAGTTGATGGGGTAGAAGAGCGACTTAAATCAAGATTTGGCTGGGGTTTAACTGTGGCAGTTGAACCTCCTGAATTAGAGACTCGTGTTGCAATTCTCATGAAAAAAGCTCAATTAGGCAATATTAACCTTCCTCACGAAGTTGCGTTTTTTATAGGGAAACGTTTTAGATCTAATATAAGAGAGTTAGAAGGTGCGCTTCACAGAGTGATAGCGAATGCTCACTTTACTGGAAACCCAATTAATATAGACTTCGCAAAAGAAGCTTTACGAGATCTTTTAGCGATGCAGGACAGACTAGTAACTATGGAAAATATTCAGAAAACGGTAGCTGAATATTATAAAATAAGGGTGTCAGACCTGTTGTCTAAAAGAAGGAGTAGATCTATAGCCAGGCCTCGTCAAATGGCCATGACTTTGTCAAAGGATCTTACTAGTCATAGCCTACCTGAAATAGGCGATGCATTTGGCGGCAGAGATCATAGTACAGTAATTCACGCAAACAAAAAAATTGCTGAGTTACGTCTTCTTGATAATAAGATTAAAGAAGATTATAGCAACTTAGAAAGAACACTAACTTCATGAGGATAACTTGTTATAAAAAGGGAATATAAGCGAAAGGATTGAAAAGCAGTTTTTTTATCCTCAGGTTATACACATAATTCGGGGATTACTCACAGCCTAAGATCAAATCTAAGCTATTGATATATAGGTGTTAAAAACTTATCCCCGCTAAACTGACCCCTAATAACAATAATAATATGAAAATACAGATCTCTAAAGATATATTATTACCAATACTCCAAGCGAGTAATTCGTTTGTCGAGAGGAAGCAAAGCCAATCCATTTTAGCCAACCTTTTATTTGTGGCGGAACCAGAGTGCTTGCGGATAACAGCAACCGATCTAGAAGTGGAATTAGTCAGTGAGTTCGGTTATTCGGCTCTAGAAATTGGAAGTATGGTTTTACCGGCTAGGAAATTACTAGAGATCTGTAAAGCACTTCCGAACGACGCTGACATTCTTATTGAAGACTTTAAAAATCAAGCAAAACTAACTTCTGGTCGCAGTAAATTCATGCTCATGAAACTACCAGTAAAAGAATACCCGGCAACCAGTGAAATCAGTCCTACTTTAAAATTCAATATGCAAAAAAAGGTTCTAACCGAGTTATTTGAAGAAACTACTTTTTCTATGGCGTCCCAGGATGTCCGCTATTACTTAAACGGATTATTGCTTGAGTTCAATGCAAAGCAAATAAGAGCTGTAGCTACTGATGGTCATCGGTTGGCGTTGAGTGAGAAGGAAGCTGAAATAGAAATCACAGAAGATCTGTCTGTAATTGTCCCTAGAAAGGGAATCTTGGAATTACTTCGTCTTCTACAAAACAAAGAAGAAGACGAGCTAGAGGTGCGGATTAATAAAAGCCATTTAAGCGTAAACATTGGTTCTCAACGAATGAAAACCAAACTGTTAGAAGGTGATTTTCCTGATTATAAGCGTGTGATTCCTCCAGATGCGGGAGATTTCATCCTTGCCGATAGAAATAACCTAAAAGGAGTGCTGACAAGAACGTCTATACTCTCAAATGAGAAATTTCGAGGTATTAGACTGAATTTGACTAAAAATTCTATTGTGGCCGTTGCCCATAATCCAGAAAAAGAAGAGGCAGAAGAGGAGCTTTCAATAGAATACGATGGAGGGGAATTGGAGGTTGGTTTTAATGTGGCCTATCTGCTCGACGTTCTGGGTATTATACGATCTGATATAGTGAGGTTGGATATTATCGATGCGAACCATAGCTGTCTAGTCCGCGATCCTGAAAGTCTTAAAACACAATACGTGGTAATGCCGATGCGACTTTAGTCGAAGCTATAAGATGCGATTTAAGCAAGTAACAGTGAATAATTTACGTTGTTTTGAGCAAATAGAGCTGACGTTAGGACCTAAGGCGAGTTTAATTTGGGGGGGGAACGGAACAGGCAAAACTACGCTGCTAGAAGCCCTTAGCCTAGCGGCGTTAGGGAAATCCTTTATTTCCAACAAAACGCAAGATATCGTAAAAAAAGGTGCCCCAGGAGTATCTGTTAAAGCAATTATTGAAGACGAAGATTTAGACGAGTCGACAATTATTGTTCGCAAAACAAAAAAAGCTACGGAGATTCTAATTGATCATCAGGTGTGTAAAAAAGCGTCTCTTTTGGCTCAAAAAATACCTATCGTAATCGTTAATTCAAGAGCAGCAAATCTATTAACGGAAGGTCCTAGCAACCGCAGAGCTTTAATAGATAGAACAATGTTCCACGTGGAACCAGAATATGTGACCACGTGGAAAGCTTATAGTAGGGCATTGCGCCAGAGGAATGAAGCTTTAAGAAACGGGCGCTTTGGGAAACTCCACGGGGAATGGGATGAGTTGTTGGTGGAGCTGGGAAGTAGTATTGACCGCAGCCGCCAAGAGATAATTTCTCAAATAAATAAGTCCTTAGCTGGAGACGCCCTAAAAGAAGTGTTTGGTCCGTTAATATTAAAATATTTTCCAGGGTGGTCGAAAGAAACAGGTTATCGAGCTCATCTGAGTGCGTCGAGAGAAAGAGACTTGAGTTTAGGGTATACCTCAGTAGGGGTTCACCGTGCAGATGTATCGTTTCACACTCCAAATGGACCGATAGCGCCGGAGTTGTCGCGAGGGCAGGCTAAATTCTTAGTGTGTGGAGTTTTGTTGTCATTAGCGGATTTTATTGCAAGTAAAACAGCAAAAAATCCGGTAATATTGGTAGACGATTTAGCGGCTGAGCTTGATGATAGATTAATACAGCTAGCCATGGAAGGCTTTGGAAAACAAAAAGGGCAAACTGTTTTTACGGCGATACGAGAAGGAGAGCTCTTAAGCTTTTCTCCTCGCATAGAAACAGTGTTTCACGTGGAACTACATCACAAATGATGTTCAGACTAACTGGAGAATAGCATGACCTATGATGCATCTAACATTAAGGTACTAAAAGGACTTGATGCGGTTAAGAAGCGCCCTGGCATGTATATCGGGGACACTGATGATGGTACAGGCTTGCATCACATGGTGTTTGAAGTCGTAGATAATAGTGTCGATGAAGCCCTAGCAGGCCACTGCTCTTCGGTTGATGTAACTATAAATGTTGATGGATCTGTGACAGTCATCGACGATGGCAGAGGAATTCCTGTTGATTTCCATGAAGAAGAGCAGCGATCTGCAGCTGAAGTGATCATGACCACCCTTCATGCTGGGGGTAAGTTTGATCCGAACTCCTATAAAGTCTCTGGGGGATTGCATGGGGTAGGAGTTTCAGTAGTTAATGCGCTTTCCTCGGCGCTTACATTAACAATTTATCGAGGCGGGAAAATCTGGGAGCAAAAATATTCCGAAGGCGATCCTCTTTCTGACTTACAAGCGGTAGGTGACTCCGATAAAACAGGGACAATGATTCAGTTTCTTCCAAGCGAGAAAACGTTTACTAATGTATTGTTTGTTTATGAGCCTCTAGAGCATCGGCTAAGAGAACTTGCGTTCTTGAACTCTGGGTTGAAAATATCGCTAAATGACGCAAGAACAGGGAAAAACGAAACATTTCAGTATGAAGGCGGGATTGCCGTTTTTGTAAAACACCTTAATAGGGGCGTTACGGCGCTGCATGAGGATGTTATTTATATTACCTCACAAAAAGATGAAATTACGGTCGAATTAGCCTTGCAGTGGACGCCTAATTATCATGAGAATATTTCGTGTTTTACAAACAACATCCCACAGAAAGATGGTGGAACACACCTCTCTGGTCTTCGATCTGCGCTAACAAGAACGTTAAATCAATACATTGACAAGTTAGGCCTTGCGACAAAGAGCAAAGTGTCGGTAACCGGTGATGATGTTAGGGAGGGTCTGACAGCTATATTGTCTGTAAAAGTGCCTGATCCTAAATTTTCCTCGCAAACGAAAGATAAGCTGGTGTCCAGCGAAGTTAAAGGAGTCGTTGAATTTGTCGTGGCCGATAGGCTGAACGATTTTCTTCAGGAAAACCCTCAAGATGCTAAAATTGTTATGGGGAAAGTAATCGAGGCAGCTAGAGCAAGAGAAGCAGCTCGAAAAGCCCGAGAACTTACCCGGAGGAAAACAGCGCTTGATATAGCAGGGCTTCCCGGAAAATTGGCCGATTGTTCAGAAAAAAACCCAGAGAAATGTGAAATTTTCATTGTCGAAGGAGACTCGGCTGGAGGGTCTGCAAAACAAGGACGAGACAGAAAAAATCAAGCGATACTTCCCCTAAAAGGGAAAATATTAAATGTTGAAAAAGCAAGAGCCGACAAAATGCTAGCGTCGATTGAAATCGGGAATCTAATTACGGCCTTGGGCTGTGGAATATTAGACGAATATAATATTGATGCACTTAGATATCATAAAGTAATAATTATGACAGATGCTGATGTGGACGGTTCGCACATCCGAACACTGCTACTGACTTTTCTATATCGACATTATCGAGAATTAATTACTAGAGGGCATATCTATATTGCTCAGCCCCCGTTATATAAGGTTAAAAAAGGGAAGCAGGAGCGCTATTTAAAAGACGATTCTGAGCTCGATGACTATTTTATGTCTTCGGCAACAGCCGATGTTGCTGTCCAGTTGCCTGGCGGTTTGCTGTCTAAAGACGATCTTCTAGAAGAAAGTAAGAAATACTTATTGCTGAAAAAAATCCTAGCCAAACTTGAGCTCAATCTTTCCAGCATTATGCTCGAGGCAGTAAAAGCTGCTAAAAACCCCGACTTTATAAACGACAACACCGAAGAAAAAGTAGTTTCTTGGAGCGAAGAGATGAAAATCATTATTCAAAAGAACCTTAATACAGAGAGAGTTGTCGATGCAGAAGTGCATTATGAAAGCAGCACTAGTTTCTCGATAAACTTTGCTTTTATACAAAATGGTTCACTAGTTCACAAAGAAGTAAAGCAAGATTTTCTATTTGGTTCTGATTACCAGCAAATGAGCCGACTAAGCGCTGATTTTGATAGCGAACTTGGAGAGGGGTCTTATATATTAAAAAATGACGGTTCCCAAAACTCGGTTACTTCTTTAACAGATGCTTTTGATAAATTATTGACTGCCGCGCAGCGAGGGGTCTATGTTCAGCGCTACAAAGGATTAGGCGAAATGAATCCAGACCAGCTATGGGAGACAACAATGAACAACGAAACAAGACGATTACTACAAGTGACCGTAAACTCTTTTGATACGGCAAACAAAATATTTAGTGACTTGATGGGGGATGAAGTAGAGCCAAGGCGCGACTTTATTGAAAAGCATACAGAAATGGCAAGAAATGTTGATATATAGGTCCTTAATAAAAGTGGCTACTTACTTTTTTAGTTTGGCGGACGGCATTAAAAATAGTGATGGCTCGTCGGTACAGTTTTTGGTAACCTGATTTCTTTACAAACATAAGCAGCCATTAATATGTTGGCTTGCTATAGTGAAGGAGTTCTATCCAAATGTCCGCAGTTCTGAATACGGTTAAGCACAAACCCTCCGCTTTAAAAAGAGAGTGGTCTCGGGCTGAGGTGCAAGAACTTTTTGCCCTACCATTCAATGACTTGGTTTTTAAGGCTCAAACGACACACCGAGAGTTCTTTGATCCGAACGAAATTCAGTTAAGCACATTAATGAATATAAAAAGTGGAAAGTGCCCTGAAGATTGCGCTTACTGTCCTCAAAGTGCACGATTTAACACTGATGTCGACGTCACTCCTGTGCTCGACCTTGACACTGTTTTAGCGTCTGCAGTGGCGGCAAAAGCTGCAGGGGCGACCCGCTTTTGCATGGGGGCGGCTTGGCGTAGCCCTAAAGATAAGGACTTAGATGCGGTCATCCCCTTGATTGAAGGCGTTAGAGGCTTAGGTCTCGAGACTTGTGTGACATTAGGAATGCTTGATGCGATGCAAGCAAAAAGGCTGGCCAACGCCGGTTTGGACTATTACAACCATAATCTGGATACCTCTCCTGAATTCTACGGCAAGGTGATTACAACAAGGACCTACCAAGATAGGCTTGATACATTAGAGAACGTTAGAGACGCGAACATTAATGTTTGTTGTGGTGGAATTGTTGGCTTGGGCGAAAGCGTTGAAGACCGAGCAGAGCTTCTGCGGCAACTTGCGAACCTTTCTGTGCCCCCAGAATCAGTACCTATAAATCTTCTTGTTAAGGTTGAGGGGACACCGCTTGCAAACGCCACTGAGGTACATCCCTTGGATTTTGTTAAAACAATAGCTGTTGCCAGGATATTAATGCCGTCTTCTTTTGTAAGATTATCTGCTGGTAGAACGAATATGACTGACGAGACTCAAGCATTGTCGTTTTTTGCCGGTGCAAATTCCATTTTTTATGGTGATGAGTTGTTAACGACAGACAACCCATTAGTAGCTGCGGATAACAAGCTATTTCAAACATTAGGACTCAAGGCGTCGGCAAACACGCATAGTTGATTTTAAAATCCACGTGAGAGATAGGTTCCTTAACCGAGTGCAATCTCAAATAGAAGACGCCCGTGCTCGTCTTTTGCTAAGAGAGCTGGATTGTCGGCAATCTATGCAAGCGTCAGAAACAATCATAAATCATCAACAAGTCGTCAACTTCACTAGCAATGATTATTTAGGGTTGGCTTCGGATTCTTGCGTTATTGATCGTGTTAGCCGGGAATTGCCTGTTTACGGTTTTGGTTCAGGATCTGCCGCCTTGTTGTCTGGTCGTTCTTCCCTACATGAAGAATTGGAGGTTAGACTGGCAGCATTCGTAGGTGCAGAATCCGCGCTTTTGTTTTCGTCTGGGTACATGGCAAACTTAGGAGCGATTCAGGCACTTACGGCTTCTAAGGATATGATTTTTCATGATAAATTAAATCATGCCTCACTCATCGATGCTGTTATAGCGAGCGGTGCAAAGCACAAGCGTTATCCGCATTGCTCGATTCCAAAGATTCCCGAAATGGACAAGAATACTGACGGAGTTACATTCCTTCTGTCTGAGTCAGTCTTTAGTATGGATGGAGATGTCGCAGATCTTGATGTCCTCTCGAAAAGAGTCAGTTCCATTAATGGGGTTTTTTATATTGATGATGCCCACGGTTTTGGGGTGATCGGGCAAGGCAAGGGGGCTGGGGGAATCATAGAGTATCGCGCCAAAGGCTCAATGATCATCGGAATGGTCGCTTTTGGGAAATCGCTAGGTTCTTTGGGGGCCGCTATTGTGGGGCCGAAAGAGGTCATTAACTTGCTTGTGCAAAAAGCTAGAACTTTTATTTATGATACGGCATTGCCCCCCGTTTGCTGTGCCGCCGCATTGGCTGCTCTAGACGTCATAGCGAATAAATCTGAGCTTCGTAACAAGCTATACGCAAATATCGAGTATTTTCGTTTTCTGGCAAAGGCCTCTAATGTTCCGGTTATGAATAGCGAAACGCCAATACAGCCGATTTTAATTGGTGACGAATTTGTTGCACTTCAAGTCGCTGAGCAGCTTTTAGTCGATGGCTTTTACGTCAAGGCGATACGTTTTCCTACGGTACCGAAAGGGACTGCCCGAATTCGCGTTACTCTCACGGCGGCGCATAGCAGGGAACATATTGCCTTGTTATGCGAGAAATTAAAGGCTGTTTTTGAAAGATGACGACCTTAGAGACTAATAAAATAGATAAGCTGGCTATGAAGGCACGCTTTAATCGTGCCGCAGTGACTTATAGCCAACATGATTTCCTTCAGAAAGAAGTTGTTTTAAGAACCCTTCAGCAGCTGGATTACCTTCGGATAACTCCTGGAAATATTATTGATCTTGGATCTGGAATAGGAACGGGCTCTAGGGCGCTGATTAAGAAATTTAAAAAAGCCCATATTTTTCAATTAGATATAGCGATTTCTATGCTTAATTATGCAAGGTCTCAAACCAAACTTCCAAATCGCTGGTTTCAAAAAAAGCGGATGATCTGCGGGGATATTGAGAACTTACCCATAGCTGATAGGTCTTTCGACTTGGCTTTTTCTAGTTTGGCCCTCCAGTGGGGGATGCAGCCCGACCTTTGCTTTCGAGAGATACGCCGAGTAATGAATCCTGGAGGTCTTTTCTTGTTTTCTACTTTGGGGCCAGACACTTTGCGAGAGTTGCGGCAGTCTTTTGCAGTTATTTCAGATACCCCGCATGTTAATGGCTTTCTGGATATACATGATGTGGGGAACCTTTTGTCATCGAACGGTTTTAGTGATCCTGTGCTAGAAGCGGATCGAATAACGGTTGAGTATAATGACTTGCGAAGTTTAATGAGGGATTTGAAAGGGATAGGTGCATCTAATGTGTCCCAGCAGAGAAGCCGAGGACTTCTGGGCAAACAAAAATTGGTAAAATTAGAGAAGGAGTATGAGTTGTTTAGACGCGAAGATAAGCTTCCTGCTACCTATGAAGTAATAATCGGTCACGCTTGGGCCTTAGATAATTCGCGAGGCAATGGACAGCAAGAGCATACTTTTCCTCTAGATAAATTAAGGCGCCGTCGGTGACCGTTTTTGTTACAGGGACGGATACTGGTTGCGGCAAAACCTATATTAGCGGTCTTTTAATCAGAGCAGCGATTTTTTCGGGTTACAGCGCTTGTGGGATGAAGCCTATTGCTACCGGGTCACTGCAGGGCGAGAACGAGGACGTTGCTAAGCTGCTAGAGGCGTCTTCCGTAGAAATGCCCCTTAAAGACAGAGCGGTTTATTCTTTTGAGCCTCCCTGCTCACCACATATCGCCGCAAGTCAGGCGGGAAGGATTATATCTTTTCCCAAGATAGAAGAGGCCTATAAAAGATGTGCATCTGTGGCAGATGTGGTTGTAGTCGAGGGGGTCGGTGGATGGAAGGTTCCTCTCGGGCAAGGTTTGTTTGTTGAAGATCTGGCTTTGTTTTTGAAGTTGCCCGTGGTGTTGGTCGTAGGAGTTAAGTTAGGTTGTATTAACCATGCGGTTTTAGCGGCGCAATCAATTGTTGATTCGGGCGTTCCTTTTCTGGGTTGGGTTGCTAACCAAACAGAATTAGATCTTTATGCGGCAGACGATGTGGTGAGTTTTTTAAGCGAAAGTATTGAAGCCCCTCTTCTCTTCCAGACAAAATGGGGGATGCCTCTTGAGCAATCGTATGCGAAGGCCTCCTTTTGTATAGAGAATCTTTGTAGAGAAATAACAACTTTATAGCGACTTCTTACCTGGGAGAGAGATAAACCCACATTTTGTGGTTAACGCGAGAATAAAAAGAAGGTAACATAGACCTCGCTAATGATCCCTGCTGGGATATTCAGCGTAAAATTTATTGAGAAGCTAGCATAATATTTTATGTAGAATAGCGACTCTAAAACAGATTAAATAGGGCATCCTCAACATTAACTTGCGTGCCTTGGTTGAGCCAAATGGTGCGGAGACGGAACTAAATGAACTTTTTAAAGAAATATGCTTCTTATGCGTTTTTATACTTCAGTGTCTTTCCTCTTTCAGTTTTTGCTGATTGGGAGCTGAACTTACCTAGGGGGGTGACTCCTTTTAGTCAAGAGATTTATGACCTCCATATGTATGTGCTCTGGATTATGTGTGCTATAGGAGTTGTCGTTTTCAGCGCTATGTTCTATTCGATACTGGTGCATCGGAAGTCTCGCGGGGCCAAAGCGGCAAATTGGCACCACAGCACAAAAGTAGAGATTGTTTGGACAGTTATACCCTTTGTCATACTTATAGCAGTCGCTGTTCCTGCGACGCGCTCTTTGATAATGATGGAAGATGTAGGCAATGCGGATATGACCATTAAGGTCACGGGTTACCAGTGGAAATGGCACTATGATTACATTGGGACAGAAGTGGACTTTTTCAGTACTATCGAAGAAAAATCAAACACTGCTCGACGACGTGGCTCCAACATCGATCCTTTTGAAGTAGAGCATTATTTGCGCGATGTAGACAACTACCTTGTCGTTCCGACAAATAAAAAAATAAGGTTCTTAACTACGGCAGGAGACGTAATACATGCTTGGTGGGTACCCGCGCTCGGCTGGAAGAGAGATGCGATTCCTGGGTTTATAAACGAATCTTGGGCATTTATAAAAGAACCCGGAGTATATCGCGGACAATGCGCCGAGCTTTGCGGGAAGGACCACGGGTTTATGCCGATTGTGGTTAGAGCCGTGCCGGAGGGTGAATATATTGCCTGGGTCGAGCAACAATCACAGGCAAGGGCTCTTGCAAGCGAGCAAAAGAATTCGAGAAATCTCTTGGCTAGAACGCGAACTGATCAGTGAAGGCAGCCTAGAATGAAAATAAATTTTTTCACTACAATAGAAACTAATTTAGAGGTTAGATCATGAGTGAGGCCGCGGCGCACGACGACCACCACGACGCACAATCCACCGGATTAATGCGTTGGTTAACGACAACAAACCATAAAGACATCGGAACACTATATTTACTCTTCTCCCTTACGATGTTTTTTATTGGCGGTTCCATGGCAATGGTTATTAGGCTTGAGCTGTTCCAGCCTGGCTTGCAGTTTGTTGACCCGCAATTTTATAATTCTATGACTACCATGCATGCTCTGATTATGATCTTTGGGGCGGTTATGCCTGCGTGGACCGGTTTTGCTAACTGGATGATTCCGATGATGATCGGCGCGCCNNAATAACTGGAGTTTCTGGATTCTTCCCTTTGCCTTTTTGATGTTGCTGAGTACGTTATTCATGCCTGGTGGGGCTCCTGCAGGGGGTTGGACAATGTATCCTCCTTTAGTTTTGCAAACGGGTGACGCATTTCCTTATTTAATTTTTGCGATCCATTTCATGGGAGCGTCTTCAATTGCAGGGGCAATCAATATAATCGCGACTGTTTTTAATATGCGCGCCCCTGGTATGACCTTAATGAAATTGCCGCTATTTGTTTGGACTTGGATCATAACTGCTTTCTTGTTGATAGCATCCATTCCAGTTCTAGCCGGAGCAGTGACTATGCTGCTGACGGATAAGTTTTTTGGAACAGCATTTTTTAGTGCGGCAGGTGGCGGAGACCCTGTGATGTTTCAACATATTTTTTGGTTTTTTGGTCACCCGGAAGTGTATATTCTTATCTTGCCGGCCTTCGGTATTGTTTCTGCGATTATTCCTACCTTTGCAAGAAAGCCGCTTTTTGGCTATGGCTCTATGGTTTATGCGACCGGTGCGATCGCTTTCCTCTCTTTTATTGTTTGGGCGCATCACATGTTCACGGTTGGGATGCCCTTGGCAGGAGAGCTCTTCTTTATGTACACGACGGTGCTGATTGCGGTCCCAACTGGCGTCAAAATTTTTAATTGGATAGCCACTATGTGGCGTGGCTCAATGACTTTTGAGACCCCCATGCTTTTTGCCTTAGCTTTCGTGGTTTTATTCACTATAGGTGGTTTTTCGGGACTGATGTTAGGCGTTACGCCAGTAGACTTTCAATACCATGATACCTACTTCGTGGTGGCTCATTTTCATTATGTCTTGGTTACTGGCGCCGTCTTTGCTCTTATGGCAGGGGCATATTTTTGGCTGCCTAAGTGGACGGGTCACATGTATAACGAAACACTAGGCAAATGGCACTTTTGGTTATCTACTATTTCTGTAAATGTGTTGTTTTTCCCGCAGCATTTTCTGGGTTTAGCAGGAATGCCGCGGCGAATCCCGGACTACGCAGTGCAGTTCTCCGATTTTAATATGGTTTCTAGTATTGGCGGTTTTGTTTACGGGGCCTCGCAAATTCTGTTTGTAGTCGTGGTCGTTAAATGTGCTCGTGGCGGAGAGAAAGCGACGGATGAAGTTTGGGAAGGAGCTCAGGGCTTGGAATGGACATTGCCCTCTCCACCACCGTTCCACAGTTTTACTGAGGCTCCAGATCCTAGTTCTATAACTGGTGGGAATCGATAGAGATTGTGAGCCAAAAAGACAACGATTTAAGTTTTCGACGGAAACGAGTCCTTAAAACGGCTCTTTTCCTATCGCTTGTGGTTATCGTCGTCTATGCATGGGGGATATTGTCTTATCTCTAAAAAGTCATGAGTAATTCAGAACTAAAAAGAGCGAATCGAAAAACTGCGATAAAGTTGGTCTTAGCAACGACTACGATGTTCTTCTTTGGATATGCTTTAATTCCTCTCTATGATGTTTTTTGTGAAGTAACAGGGTTAAATGGAAAAACAGGCAGGCTGAGCTCTCAGGAAGTTGCGCAAATGTCTCTTGATGAGTCGCGGCTAGTAGAGGTTGAGTTTGTTGCCAGTGTCGGTGCTGATTTGCCATGGGAATTTTATCCACTGGTGGCAAAAATCAGTGTAGTCCCTGGTGCAGAGACGCAGGTAGACTTTATGGTAGTAAACAATGCGCAATATGCAGTCACTGGCAACGCTGTGCCTAGTGTGGCGCCCAATGAGGCAGCGAAGTATTTTAGTAAGACGGAGTGCTTTTGTTTTACGAAGCAGTCCTTAAAAGCGGGTGAATCTAGGAAAATGCCTGTGAGGTTTGTCGTGGACCCTGATATACCCAGAGGCGTGTCCTTGCTAACATTAGGCTACACCTTTTTTGAGGCCTTAGATACGGCCGGCTTATATCCACCCGAACATACTTATATCAACTGACAATGAGAGATACTGGAACTATGTCGAATACAAACGCAGATTATTACGTCCCCCATTCTAGTCATTGGCCTATTACCGCAACAGTCGCGATATTTACTATGTTTATAGGAGGGGCAAATTTTTTAAACGGCGGAGAAGTCGGTGTTTATATTTTGGCTATAGGACTTGCCTTATTTGTTTACATGTTATTTGGTTGGTTTGGGACAGTTATCGGAGAGAGTGAAGCTGGAACTTTTAATGGGCAAGTGGATATTAGCTTTAGAATGGGTATGGTATGGTTTATCTTTTCTGAAGTGATGTTTTTTGCCGCATTTTTTGGGGCACTTTACTACGCTAGAATGTATTCAGTCCCCTGGTTGGGAGGGGAAGGATCTGGTGCTGCAACTAATCAGTTTCTTTGGCCAGAATTTGCCACTGCCTGGCCCCTGCTTCAATTGCCGGAGGCTTATGCTTTTTCCACATTTAAAGAAACGATAGGTGCGTGGGGTGTTCCGTTTTACAACACTATGATATTGCTGACCAGTGGCGCGACTTGTACATGGGCGCATTGGGGCCTAAAGATCGGCAGTAGAAAGCATTTGATTGCGGGTTTGTCTGTCACGGTCGCGCTGGGAATTATCTTCGTGATAATGCAAGCTGTGGAGTATGGACACGCCTACAATGAGCTTGGTTTAACACTGAACTCGGGAATTTATGGGGCTACATTTTTTCTGTTGACGGGTTTTCATGGTTTCCACGTCACTATGGGCACGATAATGTTGGCGACGATTCTAGGAAGATGCATCAAAGGTCACTTCACACATGAGCGACATTTTGGTTTTGAAGCATGTGCTTGGTATTGGCACTTTGTTGATGTAGTTTGGATTGGGTTGTTTATATTTGTATATTGGATATAGGCGTTCTAACCATTTGGTGCGATTAATCCCAATTGGTTTAGAACCAGAAGCATAATTATCAGTCCAAATGATAAGGCTACACGCACAGTGAGCGCTTTCACGGTGCTGGTCCCTTTAGGGTTTTTCCCTCGAAAAAGGTTCAGACCTGCTGCCCCTAGGGCGACTAATATGAGAAGAAATGCGCCAATGATGATGCATTTTATGAGAAACGTGTCAGACATATGAGGGATTCCAATTTAATTGCCTCATTATTGGCTAATCCACTTAGGAAATCCAACTTTGATCTTGAGACAGACAATATTGATCTTGCTTTTTTTGCTCGGATTCTCTGCTCTGTGCGGTCTCGGAGTTTGGCAGCTAAAAAGGGCTGAGTTGAAAACGGAGAGGTACGCGCTTTTCACAGAGCGGCTTAAAAGTGCGCGGGTTGAAATGAGTGAGTTGGTGAGTGCTTCTGATGTAACTTGGAGGCCGGTAATATTAACTGGTACATATCTGGGCATTAATGTTCTTTTAGATAATCGTGTGTTGAACACTAAGGCCGGATATGAGGTATTTAGCCTTTTCGACATAAAAGAATACGGCACAGTTCTAATTAATCGAGGTTGGTCTTCCAATGGCGGCGATCGTTCCATATTGCCTAAGCTGCCTTTGCCTCGGGGCGAGGTGAATGTTTCAGGTTATTTTGGTCCTATCCCTGCTAGTGGTATTGCTTTTCATGAGAGCGTGTCGAATATTGAACGGTTGTCCGCTCAGAACTTTCGTGTTCAGCATATTAATTGGTCTGAGATTGGAGCTGTTATGGAAGGCGTTTCTCTCAAACCTTTTATTATTTATATCGATGCCGGAGGCCCCGGCGCGTTAAAAATTGAACGTAAAACACCCGGTTCGGGTGCAGATAAGCACCAAGCATATGCAGTGCAATGGTTCTGTATGGCGATTGTGTTAGCAATCATTGGTTTGATTAATTATCGAAGGAGATAAGCGTTGTTTTCAAAATCTGGTGCCTTTTCATCTCGTTTAATTGGTTTTTTAGTGGTTACAGCTTTTGTCGCCCCGATATTGATAGCGTGGTGGATGGTTCGTACCCCAAGCTTACTTTCTGATATGGGATTGCTTAACAGGGGAGCCTTGGTGTCACCGCCTATTGATATTCGACTGTCAGAGCGATATGGACCATTACGCGACATAGAGATGGCTCCAGGAGAATGGGCTATTGTTTATTTTACTGATTCGCGCTGCGAGGATAATTGTTTAGAAATACTCAATTTATTGAGCACAATACGCGTTCTTCTCGGACATTCTGGGACGAGAGTTCAGATAAATGGACTTTTTGCCTCTGGAAATGCAGAACAATTGGGCTATTTAAACGATAGTGATGCTTTGACAAGCCTGTCAACTGAGCTTGCCACCCGCACAGATATTGCGACAGTTACATCTGGGATATTTTTTCTAGACTGGCGCGGACAAATAGTTAGCTATTTTCCAGAGAACGCTGACCCCGCCGATATCAAGAAAGATATTAAGCGCTTATTACGTGCGTCTAAGTTGGATTGATGAATGAGTAGTTTATGTAAAAATTTAGGCTTAGTGCTATTGTTATTGGCTGTGGTTGTTATTTTATATGGTGCTTATGTTCGGCTTACAGATGCTGGGCTCGGCTGCCCGGATTGGCCAGGCTGTTACGGTCAATTAACAGCGCCAAGCCCTGATAAACCTACCGTTGTAGAAGATAGCCCCTTAGTTTTTGATGCAGTGGAGATTGGAAAAGCGTGGCGGGAAATGATACATCGGTATTTGGCGAGCGCTCTTGGTTTTGGCATTCTTGTTTTAGCTTTACTAACTTGGACCGTACGTCGAAAAAACCGGCACAGTAGTAAAGTCCCCTATATTTTGCTGCCTCTTGTTGTTTTTCAAGGGGTCTTAGGAATGTGGACAGTGACGCTGCTTTTGAAGCCGCTAGTGGTCACCGCCCATCTTTTAGGAGGATTGGCAACTTTGTCGATTTTATATTGGTATTTCCTGTCATGTCGTTACGCAGTGGCTGTTGTGCCACAAGATAAAAAATTAAATATTTTGGCTTGGTTCGGTCTATTCATAGTAGTTAGTCAGGTATTTCTAGGGGGCTGGACTAGCACAAACTATGCGGCTTTAGCTTGCACTGAATTGCCCCGGTGCCATGGACTTTGGCTGCCACTTGAGCAGCTAGACAGCGCATTTGTTCTGTGGAGAGGGCTCGGTGTAAACTATGAATTTGGTGTTCTTGACACACCTGCTCGAGTCTCGATACATGTTGTTCATCGCATTGGAGCAGTTGTAGTGACATTATTTTTAGGCTTCTTAGTTTGGAGAACCCTAAGGTGTGAACTATCCCAAGTCCGAAAAATTGGCCTGGCGATAGCCTCGGCACTGCTTTTACAATTGTCACTAGGCATTGCGAATGTACTGGGTGGATTGCCGATATTTGTTGCAGTAGGACATAATGGTGGTGCTGGATTGCTATTACTTACTATAGTGTCGCTTATTTATTTTACTTCCCGTCGAGATGCTCATGGCCTTTGAAAACCCTACATCATTTACTTTTGCTCACTGGAGTGATTATGCGGCTCTGTGCAAGCCGCGGGTAGTTGGGCTGATTGTTTTTACTGCCGTTATTGGCATGTTTCTGTCGACTCCAGAAGGCGTTGATATTTTCTTGTTAATTGCCGCGACAGTGGGTATTGGGTTGGCGGCAACCTCTGCTGCTGCCTTGAACCATGTGATAGATAGTCGTGCTGATGCTCTGATGGAGCGAACGCGAAACCGTCCTCTACCCCAAGGCGGTTTAACTCGGCGACATGCACTATTTTTTGCTATCACGATGGGCGTGGTGGCGATGTATATATTAATTGTATTTGTAAACGCTCTTACAGCCGCTCTAACGTTTGCGTCTCTGATAGGTTATGCAGTGATCTATACGATGTATTTGAAGCATGCCACGCCGCAAAATATTGTTATAGGCGGAGCCGCTGGAGCTGCACCTCCCGTGCTTGGTTGGACTGCTGTGACAGGGACAGTCGACCCTCATGCGCTTTTGCTCTTTTTGATAATTTTCGTATGGACTCCGCCCCACTTTTGGGCTTTGGCAATTTATCGCAGAGCGGACTATGCAAAAGCTTTGATCCCTATGCTTCCTATCACACATGGAGTTACTTATACGCGTCAGCAGATCCTTTTTTACTCGATTATTTTAGTGATAGTTACCATTCTTCCCTACTTGACTTATATGAGCGGACTCATATATCTCGCAGGAGCTATTGTGTTGAATATAGTGTTGCTATTCTATGTAGTAAAGATGCAATTTGACCATTCAGATGAGCTGGCAATGACAGTGTTTCGCTACTCGATTGTATATCTCACTCTTTTGTTTTGCTTTTTCTTTGCCGACCACTATTGGAGCGACTTGAGCTTCTTTATTCGGAATAGTACTTAGCTTTCTATAAGATTAAGTCTTCTGGCTTGGGTAACGATTTTTTTATGGCCATAAAGGCATTCTTTTCTAGCTGACGGACTCTTTCAGCAGATACACTGTACCGAATTGCCAGCTCACGCAGTGTATTTTTAGGATCTCTTAACCAGCGGCTAACGACTATGTCACGACTTCTTTCGTCCAGACACATTAATGCTTTACCTAGGCTTTGTTTTCCAAGATGGGCTCTTTCGTTTTTCTCTATTCCTGTACTGGGTTCGAACCGCATGTCTTCTATGAAGCTTTCAGGAGAGAAGTCTTCATCTGTTTCGGTCGTGCTGGCGAACGGAAGGTCACTCGCGCTTAGTCGCAGTTCCATGCCTGCAACATCATTTTCCTCTACATCTAAGTCGGAGGCGATTTCGGCTTTTTCAGCCGTAGACAACCAGCTTAGGCTTTTTTTCAGGCTTCTCAGGTTAAAAAAAAGTTTCCTTTGAGCTTTTGTTGTGGCCATTTTTACTATTCGCCAATTTTTTAGTATGAACTCACTAATACTTGCCTTTATCCAATGGGCTGCAAAGGCTGCCAGGCGTGTCCCTACACGGGGATCAAATTTTTTCACTGCCTGCATGAGGCCGATATTGCCTTCTTGGATTAGGTCATTTTGAGCTAACCCGTAGCCGTTATATTGGCGTGTAATTTTAACGACGAATTTTAGGTGAGCAAGCACTAACTTGCGAGCAGCCTCAACATTACCGTCATCCATCAGTTGAAATGCTAACGTTTGCTCTTCTGCTAAAGTTAGCATTGGAATTTTGTTTACAGATGATATATAGGTTTCTAGTGAACCTACACTAGAAACTAAGTTAGGACTTAAGTTGGTGTACATCATTAGTTCCTCCAATAAGCATTGAAGTATTTTAGCACTCAAGGAGGTTGAGTGCCAAGAATTTTATTTTTGGTGCGGTCCTTCCGCTTAAAACCCGTTCAGTAAGGTGTTAACGTATCTTTCGGCTGTGAATTCCAAAAGACTTTCAGCGCTTTCTCCAACTCCGATATATTTTATAGGCAACTTGAATCGTTCTACTAAATCAAAAACAACACCTCCTTTTGCGGTGCCATCTAGTTTCGTAATGACTATTCCAGTTATCCCGATTTTTTCTATAAAAATTTGAGCTTGGTTGATTGCATTTTGACCGGTTGTACCATCGAGAACGAGCAATGTTTCGTGGGGCGCTGATACGTCCTGCTTGGCTAACACACGCTTTATTTTTGCTAGCTCTGCCATGAGGTCGGGCTGTGTGTGCAGTCTGCCCGCAGTATCAACTAATAATATGTCTGCTTTTTCCCTCAGCGCTCTGTTGTGGGCCTCATAAGCTAGAGAAGAAGGGTCACCGCTGTGCTTGCCGGTAATTACTTGCACTCCTATGGATTTCCCCCAGGACTCTAGTTGTTCGGATGCAGCAGCCCGGAAAGTGTCACCGGCTGCTAATATCGTTGCTAGGCCTTTATTCTTCATTTGCAATGCGATTTTAGAGACAGTAGTAGTTTTACCCGCTCCATTGACACCAACTAGTAAGACAACCCTAGTCTTTTCGTCTTCTGCTCGAGAGTCTAAACTACCCTCAGCTGGCGCCAGAATCCTGATCATCTCTGTTCGCATCGCTTTGATCGCTTGATCCTTAGACGTAGTATTTTTGATTTTTCGGATAATCTTTTCGGTGGCAGAAAAACCGACATCACTGGCTAATAACAGATTTTCTGCTTCTTCCAGTACGGCCACATCCAATTTTTTGTTTAATTTAAAGGCATCGCTCAGACGTTTAGTAAGAAATTTGAACATGTGGCTACTTCTAATGTGAAATTTTGGTTATATGTGAAACATATTTAATTAATAAGACTCATTTTATGAGTTTGAGTCGACTACAATAGCATAGCATTTGTAGCAGAATTTTCAGATTACTGTTTTCAGAAGGAGCTTAGATTATGGGATTAAAAGTTTTTTGTTTAGTAGGTGTCTGGTTGCTTTTCGCTAACGGGGCGAGCGCGGCACAAAAAAGTCAAGAATTCAAATTTGAAAATGGATTGAAGCTAATCGTACAAGAGGACCATCGTTCACCGGTGGCTGTTGTTCAAACATGGTATCGCGTCGGATCGTCATACGAATATGATGGAATCACCGGGGTTTCGCATGCGTTAGAACATATGATGTTCAAAGGAACGCCAACATATCCCGATGGAATGTTTTCAGAAATAGTGTCTTCTAGAGGCGGGCTCGAAAATGCATTTACGAGCTATGACTACACTGCTTATTACCAACAGTGGGCTGCAACAAATATTGAAAAGAGCTTCGAACTTGAGTCTGATCGAATGAAAAACCTTACTTTAAACAGTGAGGAGTTTTCCAAGGAGATCAATGTGGTTTTAGAGGAACGACGACTCAGAACGGATGACAACCCCCAAGCCTTAGCCTCTGAGATAGCTCGTGCAACTACCTTTCAGACAAGCCCTTATCGTTACCCTATTATTGGCTGGGAGGCGGATATTAAGGGGATGTCAGTCGATGATTTAACGGACTGGTACGTGAAATGGTATTCTCCTAATAATGCCACACTGGTTGTGGTGGGTGATGTAGTGGCGACAGAAGTTTACAATCTTGCTAAGAAGCACTTTGGGAAGCTTTCTCGAGTGGCATTGCCGGCGCCAAAGAAAAGACCAGAAGTGGCTCAAAAAGGACTAAAACGAGTATCGGTCTTAAGCGACAAGGCACGCGTACCATTCGTGATCTTGAGTTATAAAGCTCCCTCATTACCATACGCTTTAGAATCAGGAGGATCCTTGGCAGAGGTTTATGCGCTAGATGTCTTGTGTGAAATATTAGACGGGGATCTAAGTTCACGATTGCAGGCACGCTTGGTAAGAGAGAAAGAGGTTGCGTCTCATGTTTTTGTTAGCTATTCCCCTACAGCGAGGTTAGAAACTGTGTTAACTGTAACCGCGATTCCGCGAGATGGGGTAGATTTAAAGACTCTTGAGGAATACCTTATAGAAGAAATCAATCTTTTATCAGTCAATCCGCCGACCGATGAAGAGCTGCAGCGAGTTAAAACGCAGGTAGCTGCGTCAAGAGTCTACTCGCAAGACTCTATGGCCTCTCAGGCGACCATGATAGGTTCTTTGGACTCGGTAGGTTTAGATTGGCGTCTTAAAGATAGGTATTTGCAAGAGATAAATGCTGTAAGCAGTGCTGGTATAGTGGCTGCTGCTCAGAAACATCTCCGAAAAGAGGCTTTAACCATAACCTATTTGATGCCGGAGCAAGACTTATGATTGGCTTATGGCTATTGGTTTTCACCTTTTTCATTTCAGGCCCGGCTTGGGCTGCTCCAGAAATTCATTCATGGCAGTCGGAACATGGCGTGCCTGTTTATTTTTCTAATCTTCCGGAAATCGAAATGATCGATATAGAGGTTACTTTCGATGCTGGGAGTGCTCGGGATGGAAGTTCGAAAGGGATATCCAATCTTGTCAACCAGATGTTGCTTGAGGGTACAGAGGATCTAGATGTGGAAGCATTTAACCGCACATTGGGTTTGACTGGGGCATATATTTCGGTGGGCTCATCTAAGGACACAGCAAGTATAAGCATGCGTAGCTTAGTCGACGTCGATAAATTGCAACCTGCTTTTAATTTACTGAGAGATGTTATTAGTCGACCTAGATTCGATAGTAAATCTATTGAGCGCACTAAGGCTCGTGTTGCGGTCGAACTTCAGTATCGCGCGCAGTCTCCCGGTAGCAGAGCATCAGATCGATTCGCATCGCTATTATATGACGGACATCCTTATTCTAGCAGGCCTCTCGGCGACGAGGCCACCATACGAAATATAACCAGAGACGATGCAGTTAGTTACTATGAGACCTATTACGTTCGCCGAAATATGGTGATAGTAATTGTTGGTAATATAAGCCGCGAGAAAGCTGCAGAGCTTGCTAACGGACTGGGCAACATCATTCCTTTAGGCACTAAGGCTAAAAAGCTTCCGCTTGTGAAGAGAAAGACTAAAGCAGCGATTGATCGCGTTCAGTTCTCTTCTATCCAGAGCCATGTCCGAATGGGTGGGTTGGGAGTGGAGAGGACTCATCCTCATTACTTTCCTCTTGTTGTTGGTAACCACGCGTTAGGTGGAAATGGCCTAGTTTCTCTTTTGTTTAGGCGAGTTCGAGAGGAGCGAGGCTTGGCCTATTCCGCATACAGTTATTTAGCTCCCATGGCTATATCCGGCGCTTTTGTCGCGGGGATGCAAACAGATCGCTCTCAGGAGGAGCAGGCTTTGCAAGTGATGCAGGACACTTTGGAATCGGTAGCTAAGAATGGCTTGTCTGAGGAGGATATTACAGCGGCAAAGCTGAACCTAATAAACGGGTTTCCATTGAAGCTCGATACTAATGCTGAGATCGTAAATTATATCTCTATGATAGCGTTCTACGGACTACCGACCGACTATTTAGAGACTTTCCAGAAAAGTATTGCGGCCGTCACTTCGGAGGACGTTGGAGCGGCTCTGAGAGAGTATTTGAAAAAAGATAGCCTTTTGACCGTGATCGTAGGCCCCGATACACCTGTAGCTGATTAATGAAGAAAAAGCTTGGCAAGATTCGGGTTATTGGAGGGAAGTGGCGCGGGACTAAGCTAGAAGTAGCAGATATGAAAGGCTTTCGGCCTACTGCGGACAGGGTAAAAGAGACTCTATTTAACTGGCTTTCGACCCACCTTAGGGGTGCCAACTGTCTAGATTTGTTTGCCGGCAGTGGTGCTTTGGGTATAGAAGCGATCTCTCGAGGCGCTCTAAGTGCAACGCTTGTGGAATGTAACGAGCTTTTGGTGCATGAAATAGATGAGGCTCTGGAAAGGCTGGGAACTAACAGGATTGAGGTAGTCCAGGCTGACGGGTTGGGATGGCTGAGTATGTCCAAGCTAAAATTTGATATTGTTTTTCTCGATCCACCGTTTGACTCAACCTTAGTTAATTCTTGTTTGGATGTTCTATCAGTACAAGGATTGTCGGATAAAGCCTTGGTGTATGTCGAGTGTCCGAAATTGTCGCCGATAGAACTTAAGAATTGGATAATTCTTAAGTCTAGCCAGACGAAAGAGGTTGTCTATATGCTCTTGAAAAAAAAGCCTGAGACAATTGAAGGCTGAAAATGTTATAAATTGGCTTTCACCCTTAACGCGAGGAGTCCTTGATTGAGTATTACTGCAATTTATCCGGGAACGTTTGATCCGATAACTTTAGGTCATGTGGATATCGTTTCTCGAGCAGCGCCTATGTTCGGTGAGTTAATTCTTGCTGTTGCTGGCAGCACGTCCAAGAATACAGTTTTCTCTGCAGATGAGCGTGTCGAACTAGCCACTAACGTGTTAAGCCGATTTCCAAACGTACGAATTATGAAGTTTGAAGGACTTATGGTCGATTTCGCAAAGAAAAATGGGGCGTCGATTATATTGCGAGGACTGAGGGCGGTCAGTGACTTCGAATATGAGTTTCAGCTTGCAGGAATGAATCGAAAGTTAATGCCAGAAGCAGACACTGTCTTTTTACCGACTTCGGAGAAATTTACCTATATTTCTTCTTCATTAGTGCGTGAGATTGCCAAGTATGGTGGAGACATTGGAGAATTTGTCCCTCCGGGAGTCAAAGAAGTGCTGATAAAAAAATTAGCTGCACAAAGTTAGTAGAACTTAGATAGAGGTTATACTGCTTAATGGCATTAAAAATTACGGCTGAATGTATTAATTGCGATGTGTGTGAGCCGGCATGCCCTAATGATGCCATCTTTGATGGGGGTCTACATTATTTAATAAACCCCAACAAATGTACTGAGTGCGTGGGACATTTTGATGAACCACAGTGTGTCGTGGTGTGCCCCGTGGACTGCATTCCTAAAGATCCAAAATACAACGAGTCCGAGCAAGAATTAAAACAAAAATTTAAACGCCTTTCGGGTGAAAATAATGAGGTGTAAATAGTTAATGTTTATTTTACGAGCACTTTGTTGCTGTCTTCTTTTGTCCGCGGCTATGGCTGCTGGTTCAGCGACATCACACCCAGATGGCTTTGCAGTTTCTTCCGCCCACCCTCAGGCAACTAGGGCCGGAATTAAAATATTAAAAGCCGGCGGCAATGCATTTGATGCTGCTATAGCTGTGGCGGCAACTTTAGCGGTTGTAGAGCCATACAGTTCTGGTATCGGAGGTGGTGGATTTTTTCTTTTACATGTAGCGGAAGACGACTCAAATATTTTTATTGACGCTCGTGAAACTGCCCCTAAAGCTGCCTCTGCCGATATGTACCTAGATGATGAAGGAGAATTTTTACGCAGTAAGTCCTTAACTGGTGGTTTAGCCGCGGGCATCCCGGGTATGCCAGCCGGTCTCGTCTATCTGAGTGAAAATTTTGGGAGGTTGGAGCTCACGACCAACATGGCTGAAGCCATCCGGTTAGCGAAAGAAGGCTTTCTGACGGGCAAGCGGTACAATGCGATGGCAAGTTATCGGACTGAGGATCTGAATAATTTTCCCGGATCGGCTGAGTTATTTCTAGATAATGGGTTCGCGCCAAAACCAGGCTTTCGTATTTTCCAACAGGAACTCGCGAGAACGCTAGAGTTAATAGCTCAGACTAACGGACATGCCTTCTATAAGGGTGAAATTGCAGAACGACTAGTCTCGGGAGTGCTCGCTACAGGTGGCATTTGGTCGATTGATGACTTGGCCGACTACACGGTTAAATTGCGTTCTCCGGTGACAACGACCTATCGCGGCTCGAAAATCGTGTCAGCTCCCCCGCCGTCTTCAGGAGGAATAGTTTTAATTGAAGCCTTGAATATTCTCGAGAGATACGACTTGTCGGTGGAAACTGATATTGATAGGGTTCATCTCGTAGTTGAAGCTATGCGCAGAGGTTATCGCGATCGTGCAGATTTTCTGGGAGATCCAGACTTTATTGATATCCCTTTGGAAAGGCTATTGTCGAAGAGTTACGCCGACAGCATTGCGGAGAATATCTCTACTACGAAAGCTTCGGCGAGCTCAGATTTGGCGCCATTGGAGTCTAAAGTTGAAGGCCGCGATACGACCCATTTCTCAATTATTGACGCTGAAGGGAATTTAGTTGCAGCAACTTTGAGCATTAACACGCCTTTTGGATCGGGGGTAGTACCGAAAGGAACAGGCGTGGTTTTAAATAATGAAATGGATGATTTTTCTGCCCGGCATCTGACGCCAAACACATATGGACTTGTTGGGGCTGGCGCGAACTCAATTGCCCCTCGTAAACGACCTCTTTCCAGCATGACCCCAACGTTTATAGAAAGTAACGATAGGGTTGCTATCCTAGGTACCCCAGGTGGCAGCAGAATAATATCAATGGTGCTACTAAGTGCGCTTGAATTTTTGCGAGGTGGCGATGCGGAAAGTATGGTTATCGCGAAACGTTACCACCATCAATATTTGCCCGATCAAATCAATTATGAGAAAGGTGGGTTTACGAGCAGTGAAGTCTCTAATCTGCGGGGAAAAGGGCATCAATTGAAAGAAAGCAGCCGTAATTATGGGAATATGCAAGTG
Source organism: Proteobacteria bacterium UBA4457 (assembly GCA_002390205.1). Taxonomy (GTDB): domain Bacteria; phylum Pseudomonadota; class Gammaproteobacteria; genus UBA4457. The sequence continues at coordinate 72,011 of DGOV01000079.1, forward strand.
GTGACATGGGAAAAAAAGAGCGGAAAAATCTCAGCAGCAAGTGATCCAAGGGGAGAGGGGCAGGCAACTGTCGACAGGTAAATTCTAACGTTAGGACTGACATGTTGTACAATAAAAGCTCGATCTTTGAGCAATTACCTTGTGTTTGATTAGCGCGCCACAAACACTGCAAGGTTCTCCTTTCCTCCCGTAAACTTGTAGTTTTTGGCGAAAATATCCTGGCTTTCCATCGTCGTGCACATAATCTTTCAGAGTTGTCCCACCGGCGGCTATTGCTTCAGCTAGAACAGTCTTAATATCAATACCTAGCTTTAAGTATCTACCTAAGCCGATTTTCCCTGCTTGACGGTTCGGGTTTATTCCCGCTCTAAACAAAGCTTCGCTGGCATATATATTGCCTACACCGACCACAATCTGACCATTCATGATAAGACTTTTTACGCTAACGCGTCGCTTTCTTGACAAACTATGGAGGTATTTTCCGTTAAAGTCATCAGAAAGAGGTTCTGGCCCACACCGCGATAACAGTTTATGTGTTGCTGGGTTAGTGCTGGTCCAGACGACTAATCCGAACCGTCTAGGGTCTCGAAAACGAAGACAATGAGTGCGACCAAACTCAATTTCGATATGGTCGTGCTTCTGTTTGGGAGTAAGCGAAGAGACCACTCTAAGGCTACCTGACATACCTAAGTGGACAATAAGGAACCCATCATCAAATTTAAACAGCAGGTATTTCGCTCGACGGGTGATTCCCAATAAGGTTTGGCCACTTAAAGTAGTGATAATGTCACTAGGAATAGGGAGCCGTAGCTTCCTGTTATGGACTTTTACCGAGGTTACCTGGCGCCCTTTTAACAAACGCGATATACCAGTTTTTGTGGTTTCTACTTCAGGTAGTTCAGGCATCGGATTAATCTTTTATTATGTTAGTCTGACTTATAGCTCTAACATTCTATCCCGTTTAGAATTATTAATGATCTCTAGTTTAGTTTTTGCCTAGAGACTTATTTTGGGGGCGTACTTTTAAATGAGGATAGTAGGCGTAGATACCGGGGGAACATTCACCGATTTCGCTTTAATAGACGAAGGTAAGTTGTTTTTGCACAAGGAGCCTTCAACGCCAGAAAAACCCGAGAAAGCAATTATTAGCGGACTTCGCGTATTGGGCCTTGATGACAGCGCTTTTCAAGTTGTTCATGGATCAACGGTCGCGACTAACGCTGTCTTGGAAGGGAGAGTTGCAAAAACATTGTTTATTACTAATCGCGGGTTTGGTGATTTAATGACCATCGGTAGGCAGGCGCGGGATGAGCTTTATAATTTAACTCCAAAATACTGTAAGCCATTAGTGGATCGTGCTTTGGTTCTAGAAACTGGAGGTCGGATAACTGCTTCAGGTGAGGTGCTTGACCCGTTAACTGCATGTGACGTAAAAGAAATCGGTGATGCTATAGCTGCAATAAAGCCAGAGGCTGTTGCTATTAATTTACTATTTTCTTTTATTGACCCTAGATTTGAGCAACTAATTTCGGAGAGTATCACTTCAGAAATTTTCGTTAGTTGTTCCCATGAGGTTCTGCCTGAATATAAAGAGTACGAGCGGGGTCTCGCTACTTGGGTCAACGCTTCTACAGGGCCGGTAATGAAAGCATATCTGAATCGGCTGGAGGCGTTTCTTAAAAAGGTGCCGTTATCGATAATGCAAAGTTCTGGGGTTACGTGTTCAACAGAATTTGCAACCACTCATCCTGTGAATTTATTATTGTCGGGTCCGGCAGCCGGACTTATAGGAGCTGCTAACGTAGCTAATGTCTCTGGATATCCACGAGTTATAACGTTTGATATGGGAGGAACATCGACTGATGTATCGGCAGTAGATGGAGAAATCACTCTTACATCTGAAGGAGTAATCGGGCCCTACCCCGTGGGAGTGCCAATGGTCGAGCTGGAAACTATAGGTGCAGGTGGGGGATCCTTGGCATGGGTTGACGAAGGAGGGTTACTACATGTAGGGCCTCAGTCAGCAGGCGCTCGGCCCGGTCCAGCCTGTTATTTTCGTGGTGGCACTCAGATTACCGTAACAGACGCTAATGTTTTGTTGGGGCGCCTGCCAGCAGGTATAAAGCTTGGTGGACATATTGAGCTAAATATAGAGGCAACTAAAGCAGCTTTCTCTCGTTTATCTTTCGATCTTGGAGAGCCTGATTTGGAAAAGGTTGCACTTGGGGTTATAGATGTAGTCAACGAAAATATGCTACAAGCATTAAAAGAAGTTTCTCTGGAGCGAGGAATTGACCCTCGAGAGTTTGTTATGCTGGCTTTTGGCGGATCAGGTGGTCTCCACTGCTGTGCCTTAGCTGAAGCTATGGGAATGAAAAAGATTCTCGTACCAAAATGCTCTGGTGTACTGTCAGCTATTGGTATGGCTGTCGCGACTCCAGGCCGCCGATACAGCAGGGCTATCGGTATTTTGGAAGATGAATGCAACGAAAAAGAGCTGAGTAGAACGGTAACGGAAATGTACCTCTTGGGAGAAGAGCAGCTGCTAAAGGACGGGCACAGTAAACCAGAATTGTGCAGTACGGTTAGTGCGGATCTCAGGTACTCTGGTCAGTCAGCGACTTTAAATTTGCCATGGAGTCCTGCTAAAGCAACATACAGGGCGTTTGAGGAACTACATGAAAAACGTTTTGGTCATAAGCTTGATAGAGCAATAGAATTGGTAAATCTTCGAGTCTCAGTAGACTTGCAAAGCGCTATTCCTAATTACAAACTAGGTCTAGAGTCCCAGGACTCGATATCTTACACCGACACCCAAATTACCGTGTTGGCCTGGCATAATCTTTCACTTATTGACCGCCAGCTAGGCCCGTTGGTTGTTCTAGATGAGGGGGCAACAGTTTACGTTGCCGAGAAATGGTCTGTTGGATTAGACAGCAATGCGAATTTGCTATTAGAATATTGTTCGAACTAAATAACGCGTTGACTGCCTTTATAGTATTTTGAGGATTATATAATTTTATACGGTTTATTAGAGCTCCCTTGGTGGGGCTACGTGCTGGTTACCTTTGTGTATACCCATTTGACCATCGTATCAGTGACTGTCTATCTGCATCGTAACCAGGCTCATCGGGCGGTGGGCTTACATCCCATAGCCTCTCATTTTTTCAGATTTTGGCTCTGGCTTACTAGTGGTATGAATACGCGGGAATGGGCTGCGGTGCATAGAAAACACCATATTTCAGTTGAGACGGATGAAGATCCGCATAGTCCGGTTGTGCATGGAATAAAAAAAGTTGTTTTTACGGGTACGGAGCTCTACAGAGAAGGTGCACACGATCTTGATTTGGTCGCCCAGTATGGGTTTGGAACGCCAGAGGATTGGATCGAGAGAAAAGTTTATACGCCACATTCGTGGGTCGGTATGGCTTTTTTGCTGATAATAAATTTTACTTTGTTTGGGCTACTTGGAATTACTATTTGGGCGATTCAGCTAATGTGGCTTCCTGTGTTTGCTGCTGGCATCATTAATGGTGTAGGACACTGGAAAGGCTATCGCAATTTCCATACGGCCGATGCGTCTACGAACATTATTCCGTGGGGAATCTTGATTGGAGGAGAGGAGCTGCACAACAACCACCACGCATTTGCAATGTCTGCTAAGTTCTCAGTTCGCCCTTGGGAGGTTGATCTGGGATGGCTGTATATTAAAGCAATGTCTGTTTTTGGCTTAGCTAAAGTAAATAGTATTTATCCAGAACAGCCTAGATTTAATCCTAATAAAGACCAGATTGATATTGATACAACGAAAGTAGTTACGGCCAATCGCCTGCATATCATGGCTGACTTTAGACGTTTGGTGGTGAAACGGGTATATAAAGAAGAGTTAAAGCTTGCTAGAGGGGAGCTTAGAACTCAATTGAAAGGAATGAAAGGCTTACTTTCTCGAGCAGCAGGGAACTTAAACGGCTATGAGTACTCTAAGTTAGAGGCCTCGCTCGACATTAGTAACAGGTTAAAAGTTGTATTTGACCTTCATAAATCTTTAGAGGCTTTGTACAAGGAGAGGAGCGCCAGTGCTGAGTCTGTGTTGCTCTTATTGAAAGACTGGTGTGCTAATGCGGAAGAAAGCGGCATTGAGGCACTTGAAGAATTTGCTGGGCGACTAAAAGGATATACCGTAGCTTAGTAGCAGGTCTTACCAGTCTAGAAGAAAAGATTATTTTATTTTTGCTTCTTTATAGCTCACGTGTTGGCGTATGGTGGGATCAAACTTTTTACGCTCTAGCTTTTCAGGATGAGTTCTCTTGTTCTTAGTGGTCGTGTAGTAATGACCTGTTCCCGCAGAAGATACTAATTTTATTTTTTCTTGCATTTCCGTTGCTCTCTAAATTTTTTCGCCACGCATCCTGAGATCTTTCAGAACACTATCGATTCCGTTTTTGTCAATCACTCTCAGCCCATTTGCGCTGATTCGGAGCCGGATCCATCGGTTTTCGCTTTCAACCCAAAAGCGATGAAAATGTAAATTTGGTAAAAAGCGTCTACGCGTTCTGTTTTTCGCTTTAGACACGTTATTACCCGCTACCGGACGTTTTCCAGTTACTTGGCATACGCGAGCCATGATAAAATTCCTCTAGTACCCTGAAATTGGCTGGCAATTCTAACGGTTTTCTTCTCCTGTGCCAACTGCCGCGCCTAATAACCGCTTAAACTGACCGACAAAAGTATAAATAACATAGAAATAAGAATGGGGAGCAGCTTGGAAAAGAGCAAAACCCGTTGTTTTTATTACATTCGGTGCCATCATATGTACCATATTCGAAATTATTTGGGCTGCAAATGAATAGATTAGAACAGAAAAACTGTCTTTTGGTTGTTACGGGCAGTATTGCTGCCTATAAAACTCCCGAGCTCGTTCGCAGAATAACAGAGGCTGGTGGTAGCGTGAGAGTTGTTATGACGAGCTCTGCGGAGCAGTTTGTAACAGCACTCACGTTACAAGCTGTTTCAGGCTTTGAAGTTCGATCAGACATGTTCGATGCTAAGGCAGAAGCCGCGATGGGGCACATTGAGCTAGCCAGATGGGCCGATGCTATCGTAGTGGCGCCAGCGACCGCTGACTATATTGCTAAACTTAGAACAGGCCATGCTAATGATTTGGGAAGCGCGATATGTTTAGCGTCAGATGCCCCAGTATTAATAGCTCCCGCGATGAATCAAAAAATGTGGACTGATCCATCAGTAGACGAGAATCTGGAGGTTCTAAAGTCCAGAGGTATGTCGGTGATTGGCCCTGGTAGCGGCAGTCAAGCTTGTGGGGATATTGGGTTAGGTCGGCTAGTTGAGGCCGAAGTAATAGTTTCAGCGGTGAGCGCGTTGTTTGAACGGGGCCTATTAGCTGGTTTAGAAGTTATGGTGACTGCAGGACCCACTAGGGAGCACATTGATCCAGTTAGGTATATTACCAACCATAGCTCTGGCAAGATGGGTTTTGCGTTAGCTCGTGCAGCGACGGAAGCCGGAGCTCGCGTTGTGCTGGTCAGTGGACCAACAACGCTTGATCCCCTGCCAGGAATAAAAACAATAAATGTGGTGTCTTCTGGAGAAATGAGAGATGCTGTCTCCTCCCACATAAAGTCAGCCGACATCTTCATAGCTACAGCTGCTGTAGCTGATTATCGCCCGGAAAAAAATGCTCTAAGTAAAGTTAAGCGCGGCACTGATGTTCTGAATATGCGCTTGGTACCCAATGTTGATATTTTGGCCGAAGTTGCCACTTTAAATGATGCTCCTTTTACAGTTGGTTTCGCTGCTGAAACAGAAAAACTAGAACTTTTTGCAGCTGAAAAATTAAAACGAAAAAAAATAGATATGATTGCTGCGAATTTAGTAGGGGAACCTGGAACAGGTTTTGATTCTGATGATAATGAGTTGACAGTTTTTTGGGATAAAGGTGGTAAAAAGCTTGAGCGCCAGTCAAAGCAGAAGCTCGCTCGGGAGTTAGTTAAGCTAGTGGCCATTCGATACGATTTGCTCGCGAGTTCAAGGTAAAGCATTTTAATTGGGGTGGACAATCGTATTGCAATCCCTTTAAATAGTAGCAAGTACTTACTTATATAAAATAATCTGGCAGGTTTGATCTATGGGCGATAGAAATGTTCACTTGGTAGCAGATATATTGACAGCTGCCCTTCCTTATATTCAGCGTTACCAAGGCAAAACGATTGTCATTAAATATGGTGGTAACGCTATGCTGGACGACCAGCTTAAATCTAGCTTTGCTAGGGATTTGGTGCTTATGAATCTTGTAGGCATTAAACCCATTATAGTACATGGTGGGGGCCCCCAAATTGGAGAGTTGCTCAGTCGCGTCGGGAAAGAATCCCACTTTATTGATGGTATGCGAGTTACTGATGATGAGACTATGGACATTGTAGAGATGGTTCTAGGAGGCTCTGTGAATAAGGAGATCGTCAGCCGTTTGAATAGTCATGGAGGTAAAGCTATAGGGCTTACCGGTAAAGACGCGTCTTTAATTAAAGCTGAGAAATTGCTAACTGAAAGCAATAAAGATTTAGGACATGTCGGTAAAGTAGCAGCTATTAATAGCGAGGTTCTGAGATTTTTATCGGACAACAACTACATTCCAGTTATTGCACCGATTGGCGTTGGCGAAGACGGAACATCCTACAACATAAACGCTGATTTAGTGGCAAGCCGTGTTGCCGAGATTATGCAGGCAGAAAAACTAATATTTTTAACTAATACGATTGGTCTTCTTGATAAGGCTGGCATGCTGCTGACCGGCTTGAATGCGGAGTTTGTAGATAAGCTGATTAAAGACGGAACTATAAGTGGAGGAATGCTTCCTAAGATATCTAGCGCACTGGAGGCTGTCGCCGCTGGCGTAAATAGAGTTCATATTATAGATGGGCGTGTAGATCATGCCTTGTTGTTGGAGTTATTTACGGACGAGGGTGTAGGGACGTTAATCGAATGAGTAATAAAAATAATCGGCGACAGCAAATTCTGGAAACTTTAGCATCAGAGCTGCAAATGAAGTCTGGTGCACGAATTACTACGGCTGGTTTAGCAGCAGCAGTTGGCGTTTCTGAAGCTGCACTTTATCGACATTTCGCGAGTAAGGCTCAGATGTTTGAGGCTCTGATAGAATTCGCTGAGGATGCGATATTTAATCTATTTGCTCAAATAATAAGAGTTGAGAAAAAACCGGAAGATCGGTGCTATCAACTGGTTTCGGTTTTATTGCGGTTTGCGGAGCGAAACCCTGGAATAGTACGAGTGCTAGTAGGAGATATTTTAGTGGGTGAAGACGAGCGACTGCGGATGAGGGCGACAAGGTTTTTTGATCGAATTGAAACCCAATTTAAGCAAGTTTTGCGAGAAAGAAATTTAACTGAAGTCGGTGAAGTTGGCCAAGAGGAAATCGCAAATGGCGCCCAATTGCTACTAAGTATTGTTCTTGGGCGGTTTGGACGGTTTGTTAGCGATAACTTCAAGCAGTCTCCTGCTATCAATTGGCCACTTCAATGGGAGATGTTGAACAAAGGGTTGTTTGGACGGAGTTAAGTTTTTCAGTGGCGCAAGCTAAATAGTTGTTCCATACTCGGAGCTATATTTTCTAATTGCGTCTATTTGTGCCGAAAAACCACCTATATTTCCTATATATTCTACGATATCGCCTAAATCAATGATACTTAAAACTTGCGCGTCATGCGCCGCTTCAACTTCCTGTATCGCTGATAGTACGCCATGACCACGTTCTTGCCGGTCTAGTGCGATTACCACCCCGACTAGGCTTGCTTGGTTTACTCTTATAAGGGTATGAGACTCATTGACCGATGTTCCCGCCGAAATCACGTCGTCAACTATGAGTATTTTACCTTTAAGTGGCGCACCAAGAGTTTTGCCGCCTTCCCCATGATCTTTTTCTTCTTTACGATTGAAGCCGACCGGCACGTCGATATTGTGTTTTACTTGGAGTGCGACTGCGATTGATGTGCCGAGGGGGATCCCTTTATATGCAGGCCCAAAAATCATGTCGAAATCTATATTAGATGTCACAATCGTGTCGGCATACGCTTTTGCAAGCTCCCAGATAGATGACCCTGAATTAAATGCACCAGTATTGAAAAAATAAGGGCTCACTCGTCCAGATTTTAAAGTGTATTTTCCAAATTTTAGCGCTCCATTTTCTAGCGAAAATTTGATAAAGCGTTCCTGATATTTATGCATATTACCTTGCTGCGTTTAAATTTTTTGATTTAGAGATGATATTATTATCTTATGGTTAGAGAAGTAAGGAAAGAGTCTAGATCATGAGAATAATCAGCGTGAACTTAAATGGGATCAGGGCTGCTCATAGAAAAGGCTTTTATGTTTGGCTGGCTCGACAAAAAGCTGATGTGGTTTGTATTCAAGAAACTAAAGCTCAGTTAGCTCAGCTGACTGAGGAAGTAGCCTCCCCTGGCTCATGGCATACTTTTTATTGTGATGCCGAGAAAAAAGGGTACAGCGGGGTCGCTATATTTTCTAAGCAGAAGCCAGATAAAGTAACTTTCGGGCTTGGAACGTCGGAATTTGATAAAGAGGGTCGTTATATTCAGGCAGATTATGGGAAGCTTTCTGTTATTTCAGTCTACTTCCCTTCGGGATCTTCAGGTGACCTAAGACAGCAGGCAAAATTTAGATTTCTCAAGGTGTTTGAAGAACGGTTGAAAGCTTTTCAGGGCAATGGGCGCTCTTATGTTTTTTCTGGAGATTGGAATATCGCGCACAGAGAAATTGACCTGCGGAACTGGAAAGGTAATAGGAAAAATTCAGGATTTTTACCTGAAGAACGAGCGTGGATGGACATGGTGTTTGAGCGCTATCGTTATGTGGATAGTTTTCGTAGTTTAGATGTTAGGCCAGATCAATATACGTGGTGGTCTAACCGAGGGAATTCCTGGGAGAATAATGTAGGTTGGCGTATAGATTATCAGATCGTCAGTCCTAGTCTCGAGCCATTACTTCGAAAGGCCAGAATCTATAAAGATAAGCGCTTTTCTGACCACGCTCCTCTAATCGTTGACTATGCGAAAGAGCTATCTGACTTCTGACTATCAAGGGGCTGGTTCAGTCTATAAATTGCAATTTCTGCTAATAGATTTGGAAGCAATTGCATGCCAATGACTTGATTATGATGTGTGTCGAGGAATGTCCTTGATTTGATATCGATATTTTTCTCTCCGCAGAGATTGTTAAAATCACGTACCGTACACATATGGATGTTCGGAGTGCTATACCAAGTGTTGGGAAGGTGAGTAGTTACAGGCATTTTCCCCATCAAAAATTGTAATCTACACTTCCAATGGCCCATATTAGGAAAAGTAACTATGACTTCTTTTCCTATCCTTAACATCTCATCAATTACCTCATAAGGTTTGTTGATGGCCTGAATGGTCTGACTCATTACAACGTAATCAAAAGAATCGTTTTCAAAGTCATGAAGTCCATTATCTAGATTTGTCTGAAGGACATTCACCGAATTTTTAATACATGCCTCTATATTGGCGGGATCAATTTCTATTCCATAGCCGGAGACTTGCTTTTCTGTTCTCAGCGCGGCTAGGAATGAGCCGTCGCCACAACCTAGGTCAAGTACGCGCGAGCCTTTCTTTATCCAATTAGCGACAAGAATATGTTCTCGTCGAAGATTTTTTATCAGCATAATTATTTAAATCTTTCCAAGATAGGCGTGGAGTAGGCGATGATAGTCTGGGATTGGCAAAAGAAACGAATCATGGCCAAATTCAGATTTTATTTCCGAATATGTCACATCTTTTTCACAATCAGTTAATGCGCGAACTATTTCTTGTGATCGAGAAGGAGCGAAGCGCCAATCACTGGAGAACGAAATGACTAAAAATTTTGCAGATGTTTGTGCAAGAGTTAGCTTCAAATCATTGTTGTTGTTTTGCGCTGGATCGAAATAATCAAGTGAACGAGTCATCAACAAATAAGTATTGGCATCAAATCGCTCTACAAAGGATTCAGCCTGATACCTTAAGTAGGATTCGATTTCAAATTCCACGTTAAACCCGAAGCGCGCGTTATTTTCCAGCCGTTCCCTCCCAAATCGGGCGTGCAATCCACCATCAGATAAATATGTGACGTGCCCGATCATCCGGGCGAGTTTTAGGCCATGAGACGGCACAATACTGTACTCAGTGTATCGTCCTTCATGAAAGTCCTTGTCAGCCATGATCGCTTGCCTAGATATTTCGTTAAAAGCGATATTTTGTGTCGATAGTTTCGGAGCTGCTGCTATCACAATCGCGTGGCAGACTCTTTTAGGATAATCTATAGACCATTGTAGTGCTTGCATTCCACCTAAGCTGCCACCCATAACGGCTGCCCATACCTCTATTTCAAGTTTGTCGGCTAGGCGCGCCTGACTCTCGACCCAGTCACGTACCGTTACTATCGGAAAATCTGGTCCATATGAGCGGCCGGACAACGGGTTATGTGATAGCGGGCCAGTAGATCCTCCGCAGCCACCTAGGTTGTTGGGACAAACTACGAAAAATTTATTGGTATCGACCGGCTTCCCTGGGCCGATGCAGTTATCCCACCAGCCTGGCTTTTTGTCTTTTAAATCGTAGTATCCCGCTGCATGATGGTCGCCAGACAAAGCGTGGCAAATGAGGATTGCATTAGTCTTGTCTTGGTTTAATGTACCGTAGGTTTCATAGCACATATCATAGCTTTCTAGTGTTACCCCACTATCTAGCAAAAGCGGTTGGTCGAAACCTAGAGTTTTAGGATTCACTATGCCGATACTTTTTTCTGCCTGATTTGTATTCATGACTAAAAAAGAAGCATTTTCCCTGCATCATGTAGGGGATTCACTATCAACATAAGTGTTAGCTGAAGAGCTACTAGCGCAATAATAGGGGAAAAATCGACTCCCGGTGTTGCGGGTAAAACTGTTCGGGCTTTAGAGAGTATCGGCGCGGTTATTGCTTGCAATACGCTAACAATTGGATTACGAGGGTCAGGTGCTATCCAGCTTAAAAAGGCCTGAATAATAATAGACCAAGTAAAAATACGAACGAATTCGCCTAATGCAGAGCCGAGGGATAGAACGATTAAGCCCAATAAACTAGGGTTTATTGAGCTTTTCAGTTTTAGTGTAACCCAGACAGCAATAATTTCGAAAACAATCACCATTAATAAGGAAGCGCTATCGATTCTTTTGAAGCGAGGCAAGAATGCTCTTACAGGTTTTAGGACGGGATTGGTAATAGAGTGTATCGCCTTGCAGATAGGGTTGTAAAAATCAGCTTCCACCAACTCTAGAACAAGCCGGATCATTATGATGAAACCATATGATCCTAGAACGACGTTGGCTAAGTATATCGTTGCGTCCGAGAAATAATTGTTTTCCATAGAAGGTTAGTTTTCCTTTGATAGAGCGATTGATCGATCGCGTGCTGCAGTGATTGCCAGATTCACTATGTCTTCGAGGCCGGAATTAGAGAATACATTTAGGGCCGCCTCAGTAGTTCCTTGAGGTGACGTGACTTTTTTCCTAAGCTCAGAGGGTGTATCTGGTGATTGTTGGGCGAGTTTTGCTGCTCCGACGGCAGTCTCTACCGCTAATGTTTCAGCGAGGTCGCTTGGGAGGCCTAGCTGTATACCCGCTTTTTGGATGAGTTCTATAAGGAGAAAAAAATAGGCCGGGCCACTGCCAGATACGGCTGTCACAGAATCCATTAATGCCTCGTCTTCTATCCAAATAGTCTTACCAATAGATTGAAGTAGTGTTTCAGCCTGTGAGCGTTGTGAGGCTGAGGTCTTCTTCGTTGCTACAAGAACACTGATTCCGCTATGAACCAGAGCAGGAGTATTTGGCATGCAACGAACTATCGCTTGGTTTTTTCCAAGCAGTCTTTCCAAGCGATTCAGTCTTATTCCTGCGGCTATTGAGATGAATAAGCATGTAGATCTTTTTTTAAACTTTAACTCTGATATGACAGAATGCATATGCTGGGGCTTAACGGCAAAGATTACGACATCAGCATCTAATATGGCATCTTGGTTGTGCAGACATGTTTGAATGCCTAAATTTTTTGCGCAATGATTTCGGACTTCTTGACTGGGATCGGCAACGATAATGTTCGAGACGTCTGTTCTTTTGGCGCTAACTAACCCACTGATGATGGCTTGCCCCATATTGCCTCCGCCGATGAAGGCGTATTTATTAGTCATCAAGCCTCCCTAGGTCCGAAAATTGCATTGCCGAGCCTAACCATAGTAGAGCCCTCGGCAATTGCCGCTTCAAAATCACCGCTCGTACCAAATGAGATTACTGGTAAATCGTAACTAAATGTTTGTAAGACAGACATTATCTTTGAAAACGACATCCTCTGCTGATCAAAGTTCGTATGGGGCGCAGGCATTGCCATAACCCCTTGTAATTTGAGTCTAGGAAGGGAGTCTACCAGTTTAACCAGAGCAGGCAACTCTTCTATATTTATGCCACTTTTGCTGTCTTCACCGCTGCTATTGATTTGAATTAAAACATTGAGAGGTTCTTTATGTAATGGCCTTTGAGCATTTAGTCGCATGGCGATTTTTGGCCTATCAAGTGTCTGCACCCAGTCAAAGTTTATGGCTATTTCCGCAGTTTTGTTTGCCTGGATTTTGCCAATAAAGTGCCATATTACTTCGAGTTCAGCCAAGTTTTGTATTTTTGGCAAGGCCTCCTGAAGGTAATTTTCCCCGAAGTGCCGGTGACCTTGATGGTAAAGTAATTCGACAGCTTCTCTGGGCCTTTTTTTACTCACGGCCACCAGACTTACGGCGTTCTCCTTTCGAGAATATTCTTTTTCGTATTCTCTTAATTTACACTCGACAATTTGGAGATTGTTTACAATGGCCATGCTTATTTTTTGCCGTCGGTTTTAATGGTTTAATTCTAAGTGAGAGGAACAGCACAATCTTATCATTTTTATTGCGCTATGCTTGCTATAGTTACTGTAGTAACTAAGCTATAGAAATTTCGCGAGCAAGAAAAAGTAATTGTATTATCAGGATATGTCCTTTGTTGAAACGGCTATTTATTACTCTATTCATTATAAGTCTAAATCCTATTGTAGTTGCAGAACCGATGGCAAGCTGGATCCCATTAAAAGGCCTTACGGATAGCCATGTAATCAAGCTGCAACAGTTAAGAAAGTCACGGTGTTTACCAGAAAAGAAACTGTCTAAGTATCCTGTTTTCCCAAAAGCGTTTGTCGTCGGTTTAGACTGGGGAGCTTTGGCTCCAAAGTGTGAGATGAGAGATGGCTGGTCCGAACTGGGTACAATCACCTTTGTAACAAAAGCGACTGAGAAGACTGTCATTGATTGGTATATGAAGCATTTGCCTTCATATAAAGCGCATGAGTTTGATCAAGGGATGCTTCTTGTAAAAGAACCCATTACTGATTTTCTGTGGCAACGTGATTCTCATAAATACTCTAACGTGGCTATTGGGAAGCCCGGGCCAGAATTTTTAAAAGCAGGGTATTTAGCATCTATTAAATTCCATAGGCCCATTGACCGGAAGGATTTGACGTCAGAGGAGCATTAGTTCCTCTGAAGGACGTTAACAGTTATAGTAAATTAAAATGGAAATACTGTCGTGAATCAGGAGAATGTTATGACTATAGCTAGGCCCAAAGCCAGTGCAATAACACAGATTAGTAACGGAGCAGTTGTTGTAACCGAATGGAAGTTTGCGCCGGGAGAGGAAACCGGATGGCATAAACATCAACATGACTACGTTGTAGTGCCTGTAACTGTCGGAGCCCTCACTCTAGAAACGAAAGGAGGGCTCGTATCAGCTGATTTATTGCCAGGACAATCATATTCTCGGCCAAAAGGGATAGAGCACAACGTAATTAATGGTAATGATTTTGATATTTCCTTTGTGGAGATAGAGCTTCTCTAACATTAAGAGTCCTTACTTTATGAAATATAATACGCACACCTTAGTTAATTCTTTTGACCTTAAATTTGACTCGGCTGATCCCAAGAATGGCAGTCTTTATATAGCTTGTAACAATAACCTTGCTGATATCTTGATTAATGACTTAAGAACAAGAGCTTTGTGGTTGGAGGGAGGAGCTTCTGTTATCAAAGAGGATCAAAAAGATGCGTATAAAGCGGGACTGATCTTTGTCGCGGCAGTAGATTACATGTCAGGTGATGAGACATTAGTTTTGGCAAGGTTTAATCACCCAAAGTATCCCTCCGATAGCTCGCGGTGGGCCGAATGGATTGCGACTGCAGATCAACTTTTTGGACGTATTAAGTAGATGTTTTTTAAAAATTGTCGTCTTTCCCATGTCCTTTATGTTTTTTTTGCGCTGTCGTTAACCAGCTGTGGGGCTGGTCAGGAGAAGTTATTTTCTGAATATCTGTCTCCAGATAATAACCACATGTTGATAGTCAAAGTTGCGGAATCTCGAATGCCTCAGGGGCCTTCATATGTCACGATCTATCTAGAAACAAAAAACAATTCTCGTTCCGAGCAAATCTTTACTAGTAAGCTCGAAAATGACGGCGTTCCTTTTACAGATCAAAATATATCTGTTCGGTGGGTAAGCCAGAAGGTAGCCTTGATTTGTTTGCGCACCACTGATCTTCCTGATCACGGGCTGTTTATAGAAATAAAGCAATCGGTTTCTGTGCGTCCGTTGGAGGAGTGCTAGGATAAAGGATACTGACTAATAGACGCGAGTGGTACTTATTTGGATGGAAATATAACTGTTTCAGCTTCAAAAACCGGGCCATCGACGCAGACTCTTTTCATGGCGATATTTTGCCCTTCCTGAATTTCGACAGCACATCCTGCACAACCCCCGACTGCACACGCCATATGTTCTTCTAAAGAAATTTGACACGGGAGGGAGAATTCATCCGCAAGAGCTTTTACGGCTTCAAGCATAGGATTGGGCCCGCATGCGAAAATTTCAAACTCGTCAAGGGATGACCGGTTCATGTTAAGGATATATTTAGCCAAATCTGTTACGAATCCATTAAAGCAGCCAGAGTATCCTTGGTTGGTTGCGAGGCGTGACAAGATTTTCCAATCCTCTAAAAGAGGCATACAAGCGAGGACCTCAGGGGGGCATTGAGTACTCATGATATGTGACGGTCTGGTTTGAAAAGGAAAAGGGATTTCCGAGCCCATTAAAACAATGGGTTGGGACGATGTCATTTGATCTTTAATGTGTTCAGCAAGGTATATCATTGGTGGGATTCCTACGCCCCCACCAATAAGTATAGGTATTTTTCGATAGTCATCTAGCTTGAACGGGACGCCGATAGGTCCTAGTACACTTATTTCATCACCAACACTTTGCTGTGACAGCAAGTCTGTTCCCACTCCAACGGTCTTGAATAGCATATCAAACCAGCCTTGGTTTTTGGACACGCGCATAATGGACATTGGTCGTCGCATTGCGAGCTCTCGGTTACAGCGTAAGTGTACGAAATTTCCAGGGAGGGCACTGTCGACTATCTCAGGGCACTCAATTCTTATTACGTGCTGTTCCGCTTTTAAATGAGCAATACTTAAAACTGTACCGGATACACTTTTTATTGTACCCCTATGTCGTCTAGTATTCATTGATGCGCTTTTTCGGAGTAAACAATTTTCCCAGCGACAATTGTGGACATTACCTTCCCTTTCATTGCTTGATTAATAAAAGGTGAATTTTTTCCGAGGCTTTTCATAGTGCGCGCTGTAACTAGCCATTCTTTTTTTGGGTCGAAGCAGCAAAGATCGGCGACTGCACCTTTGGATATTCCATTGTGCTTCTGCCCAAGAACTAGAGCTGGCTGGATGGAAATACTATCAATGGCCTTCATTAGGCTTATTTCTCCTTTTTCGACTAGCGAGAGTATTAGGGGTAAGAAAGTATCGAGCGAGGATATTCCAGGGGAACTTGAAGCGAAGGTTGTGGCTTTAGAGTCTCTATCGTGAGGCTCATGGTGAGCAGTGATTACATCTATGTCGCCCTTAGCTACCGCGGCAACTAGACTTCTCCTATCACTTCGGCTTCTTAATGGCGGACGAACGTGAAAGTTAGTATCAAAGTCTAGAATGTCTTCATCGCAGAGAGATGCGTGTGAGATGCTGATATCAGAGGTAATTGGTAACCCTCGCTTGCGCCCTAGAAGAAGGTCATGCTTTGACCGAGCAACAGATAAACATTGAAAGTGGGCTCTGGCCCCAGTTTGTTCAATTAGTATGATACTTTTCGCCAAATCTACGAGCTCTGCCGAGGCAGGAATGCCTGCTAGGCCTTTTTTCGTGCTAATGAGGCCTTCATGGATCAGTCCTTCTGCTGCGAGCCAGTGATCCTCGGGTCTTAAAAATACCGTAAGGCCTAGCGTAGCCGCATATTCGAGCGCGTTTCGAAAGACTGCTGTATCTTTGATAGCATTCCCACCATTTGATACTCCAACGCAGCCGATCGCCTTGAGTGCATGCATTTCTGCTAGTACCATCCCCTGTAGCCCAGCTGTGAGTGCCCCTATACATTTGATTCGCACTGGAACGTCGCGAGCTCTCTGATTGATCAACTCTACAACAGCTGGCGTATCAATAACCGGAGTAGTATTCGGTGCGCAGCAAAGAGTTGTGAATCCTGCTGCTGCTGCTGCTGTCGCCTCACTTGCTATGGTCCCTTTGTGTTCTAATCCGGGTTCTCGAAGGTGGGTCCCAATGTCGACGAAGCCAGGACAGACAACGAGACCAGAGGCGTCCATTTCTTTGTTCTTTATAAAACCGTTGGGCTTTTTTCCTACCCCAACAATTTTCGATCCTTCAATCCAAATATTCGATATGTTATTAAGCCCATTTACTGGGTCAATAACGTGGCCGTTTTTAATTAATAGCTTCATAGTGAGGCATTCCCAACGACGAGCGACATGATGGCCATCCTAACTGCAATTCCGTTGGCGACTTGCTCTAATATAAGCGATTGCTTTGAGTCCGCGATAGCAGAGTCAATTTCGATCCCTCTATTGATTGGTCCTGGGTGCATAACGATCGCATCAGGTTTTGCGGCTTTTAGATTTTTGCTAGTTAAGCCGTAGGTGTTAAAGAATTCACTTCCACTAGGTAATAAAGCACTTCTCATGCGCTCTTTTTGCAGCCTAAGCATGACAACTACATCTGCATCTTCGATACCCTGCTGGATGTCATGGTGGACACTAATACCTAGTTTCTCGATTTCTGCAGGGATTAGCGTTTTTGGAGCAACTACACGGATTTCAGGTACGCCAAGAATCTTAAGCGCATGAATTTCGGAGCGGGCTACGCGAGAGTGCTTAATGTCCCCCACTATGGCGACAGTGAGGTTTTCAAAAATTGGTTTGTGCCTGCGAATGGTGAACATATCTAGCATTGCTTGCGTAGGATGAGCATGTCTTCCATCACCTGCATTAATTACGCTAACACCTGATGAAACTTGCCTAGCTATAAATTCGGGCGCACCGCTGTCCTGATGTCGTACGATGAACATATCAGCCTGCATCGCTTCCAGTGTGCGCAGTGTATCAGCCAGGCTTTCACCTTTACTGGTCGCGCTGGCATCAATATTTATATTCATTACATCTGCAGAGAGTCTTTTTGCTGCCAGTTCAAAAGTTGTCCGTGTCCGCGTGCTTGCCTCAAAAAATAGATTCACTACTGTTTTCCCTCTTAGGAGAGGTACTTTTTTTACAGTTCGTTCTCCAACAGAGGTGAAGGTCTCAGCATGGTCTAGGATGTTAGTTAAAATTGTTTTCGACAGACCTTCTATCGACAGAAAGTGTTTGAGACGTCTGGCTGCATCGAGTTGAAGGTTTTGTTTTACCATCATGTATTGACCAGCATATATGGCGGGAGCTGCTTTAATAGCAGTTTAAACATTATTAGTTCCTTAGGAACAACATTTTTTATTAACTGTCTCGGCATATTTCTAGTCGCAGTGGTTCGGGTCCTTTTAGTTTAACATGTTCTCCTTTGGACAAATTGATGTCTGCTCCGCAGACGTCGGCATGTATCGGAAGCTCTCTCCCGCTTCTCGCAATAAGGACTACTAAACTTATAGATAGTGGGCGGCCATAGTCAAATATTTCATTCATTGCGGCTCGCACCGTTCGACCAGTGTGTAAAATATCGTCTACGAGGATCAGATGGCGACCGTTAACTTCGAATGGTAATTGTGAGGGCTTTACTGTTGGGTGGACACCGATTTTGCTAAAGTCATCCCTGTAGAACGCAATGTTCAATTCACCTACATTTGCTTTTAGCTCGAGTTCTTCAGCAATTTTGTTTGCAACCCATACCCCACCTGTATGGATACCAATAAATCCAAGTTTATTTGGATCTATATGTCGTATATGGCCCTTTAACTGTTCACACACTTCGTTGAGCAGTTTCGTAGTGTCTAAAGTTTCATGGATAGTCATAATTTAAATTTCTAGCTCAGATAACCAAGTCTCCAAAATAAGTTTTGCGGCAACCGCATCCAGACCGATTTTCCTTACTTCCAGTGCATAGTCTACAGTTGCATGAGAAGAAAGTCTTTCATCCACGAAATTTACATCTTTGCTATAGCGACTAGAAAGCTGTCTGGAAAATTTCTCTATTTTAGGAATAAGGAAATGAGGTGATTTGTCGGCCGTTGTTGGATACCCCAAGACAAATACATCAGGAGCCCATTCTTTAACTAAATAGTTTATTGCATCCCAAGTTGCTTGTTTATTTTTTATCTTTATCACTTGCAATGGTTCAGCAGTGAGAGATATTGTTTGCCCAATAGCCACCCCGATCCTTTTCGTGCCATAGTCGAAAGCCATGGCGGTAATAAGCTTCACTAAATACTGCGCCATTTAATCATAAAGGAACTTTTTTTTAACAAGCAACATTGCTGCCACCTTCAGTCAGTTGGGCGTTGATCATTTACAAATTTCCAATTTCGAGTCACATGAAGAATATCTACTTCGCCCTTTATCTTTTCAGGGAAGGGAGCGAAAGGTGCGGCGAGTTTAACAATTTTAACAGCGCCAGAGTCGAGTAAGTCATGGCCAGAGGAGCGCCGTATAATTATTTCTTTGACTGACCCATCTGATCTGATAGCGACATCAAGCAATAAGCTTCCAGATAAGCCTTTTTCTCGCGCTCTATTTGGATAGTTCATATTTCCTATTCTCTCGACTTTTGCGCGCCACGCCTCCATATATGCTGCATAATTATGCTCTTTTGTATTTGCTGATATATATTTATGGCGCACTTCGCTATCTCTTCTTTTAAGACTATCCTGAATCTCCCCATGTAAGTTAGCCATTGCTAGAGATCTACTGATAAGCTGCTTTGCTGTTGGTAGGAGCTTGTCAGCTGTTAGTTTCTTTTTTGACGCTTCTTTATCTTTTTGGTTGGAGGGTAAGGTTTTTAAAATACCAGTTACGCTGTCAGCGCTTGTCGATTCGTCCTCTGTAATAAGTTCTGGCATTTTTTCGGGTGGGACTGATAAGGAGTTTTGTGTCATTGAAGAAGGTGTTTTGCTAACTTTTTTGGTTTGGTTTTGCACAGAAATACTGACTTCAATAATAGACTCTCCAAAATATTCTACAGGTTGTACCCTTGGGTTTTTAAAACCCAGGGCAAGCATTGAATGGAAAAGAAAAGCTATTATTAACGTGAATGCAAGACGGTTTCGAGGGGAGATTACTGAAAATTCTCTATCTAGTGTCATTGTCTTTGGTTATGAGCGCTTCGATGCCACGAGAATTTCTTCTAATGCTGCCATAAGAATCTCCCCAACTTGTATTTCCCCAAAGGTATCAATTTCTCGAGCACATGTGGGGCTTGTCACGTTGATTTCTGTTAACTTGTCGCCAATAATGTCTAACCCAACAAATAGTAACCCTCTTTTCACTAATTCGGGTCCTACTCGCCTACAGATATGAAGGTCGGCTTCTGAAAGCGGCTGAGGGACTCCCCGGCCACCTGCTGCTAAATTTCCTCGGAGTTCCCCCTTCGCAGGGATGCGTGCGAGAGCATATTCAATAGGTTGGCCATTAACTACTATTACTCTTTTGTCTCCATTTTCTATCTCAGGGAGGTATCTTTGTGCCATACAGTAGTTTGATTCAAGTTTTGTCAGTGTTTCAAAAATTACGTTTGCGTTACTGTCATTAGGTCGGATACGGAACACAGACGTCCCACCCATGCCATCGAGAGGCTTAATCACGATATCTTGGTGGATCTCCATAAACTGGTGCAGTTGATCTTTACCTCTTGTCACTAGTGTTGGAGGACATAAATCGGGGAACCAAGAAGTAAAAAGCTTTTCATTGCAGTCTCGGATTGATCGAGGATCATTGACGACTAATGCACCACCAAGTTGAGCTTTTTCCAAGATATATGTTGCTATAACGTATTCCATATCGAAAGGCGGATCTTTTCGCATTAAGATGCAGTCAAAATCAGATAAAAGATAATTCTTGGTGGATTGATTATCTAGATATTGAAACCAACGATCGTCGGAGTCGTAGACCTCAATTCTGCTGGCTTTACCGAAAGCAGCTCCGTCCACTAGTGACAAGTTGCTCATTTCCATATAATAGATGTCGTAGTTAAATTTCTGCGCAGCAAGCAGTAGTGCGAGGGTGGTGTCCTTGTGCGGTTTTATCCCTGTAATAGGGTCCATAATGACTCCGAGGCGTTTCTTCATGATATGTAAACCTATTTTAAAAGACTCAACCAGCGACTCTAATTCAGATTATTAAGATATATTGTCATTATACAGTTATAAAAGCGTGGGAATAACTTCTTGAAAAAAGAAAGCGTAATACGTATCGCAACTCGAGCTAGCCAGTTGGCTCTTTGGCAGAGTCGTTTTGTAGCGAGCAAACTTATAGCTTTAAATCCAGACTTAAGAATTGAATTGATTGAAATAACTACCGAGGGAGATAAAGTCTTAGATATGTCTCTATCTAAGATTGGAGGGAAAGGTTTATTTATAAAAGAGCTTGAGGTCGCTCTGCTAGAGAGTAGAGCCGATCTGGCTGTCCACTCTATGAAAGATTTGCCCAACGCCATAAGTCCCGAGTTTTGTATAGCGTCTATTCTTAGACGCGAAGATGCTAGAGATGTACTAGTAACTAGTAATGGATACGATTTGACTACTCTGCCCGCTGGCGCAACAGTTGGCACATCGAGTTTGAGGAGACGGAGTCAGATATTGGCGCTTCGCAGAGATCTGAATATTCGTGATTTAAGGGGTAATGTAACAACTCGCTTGGAAAAGCAACAAAGTGGTCAATATGATGCGATCGTACTAGCTGCTGCAGGACTAAAGAGATTAGGTTTGATCTCTATGAAATGTGGATATTTCGGTCTAGACGAATTGGTGCCAGCTGTAGGGCAAGGTGCGATAGGAGTCGAGGTATGCACGGGGCGGACCGATGTCCAATCTCTTGTAGCGCCTTTAAACTGTGAGAGTTCTGCTAGCTGCGTTAAAGCAGAGCGCTCCATGAATAGAATTTTGAACGGAAGTTGCCAAGTTCCGATTGGGGGTCACGCAGTTATAAAAAATGATAAACTGGTTTTGACTGGAGTGGTAGCAAGTATTGACGGCCAACTAATGATTAATCGTCGATTAGAGGCTCCTAAGAGCGATGCGGAACGGCTTGGAGAAACTCTTGCAAATAGACTTATAGAGGCCGGCGCTGATAAGATTTTATCGGCAGTTTGACTAGAGGTATTATTTAAGTGTCATTGTCCTCCTTGTCTGTCTTGCTGACTCGTCCAGAGAGTGAGTCCAAAGCTTTGTCTCATTTACTGCAAAAAGAAAGAGCTATAGTAGTAAACGTGCCTATGTTTGAAATAGAAGCGAACGCTTCTCAGTCAGGTTGTGATCTCACGCCCCACTTTCAAATCGCAATATTTGTTAGTAAAAATGCTGCGAGATTCGGCGCTAGAGCATTCTTGGAGGCATCGAAGAATTCAGTCAATATTCCCGTTCTTGGAATAGGGCCTGCCACGAAAAAGACCCTTAAAAACATGGGTGTAAGCGGTTGTATCATACCTAGGACTTCTTACAATTCTGAAGGATTGCTTGAGTTATTAGAGTTGCAACGCACCTGCATTCCTAAGACGGTGGTCATTTTCCGTGGAAACGGAGGTCGCGAGTTGCTACGTAGAGGTTTAGAGAGCCGAGGATATACAGTTGAGTACTTGAGCTGTTATGTCAGACGTGAGATCCAGGGAGGCCTGCTTCAAAAGCTAGATTCTAGCGCTGCTCCAGATCTTCTTATAATTGCCAGTAAACAAGCTCTAGATATCCTTGTAAGTAAAATAATGGCAGAGGATCTTACTCGGCTTTTCGATGTGCAGACGCTGGTGTTAGGATCTAGGCTAGCAGCTGAGATCGCATTGTCAGGGTTCTCTTTGATGCCAATAGTTGTGAAAGAGTTTTCTGATGCACATGTTGTGTCGACAATAAAAGAATGGGCGGCAAAAAGCGTCTAGAGATTATAGGTTCGTACAAAAACTGTTAGGGTAGGGCTCGTAAATGCAGGTATTCCATTCAGACACGCCTAAAATATATGTTCGCCTTCTTGCTTTTGTTAAACCACATTGGAAGGTATTCGCCTTATCTATAGCCGCAATGATTGGGCTAGCCTCCACTGAGTGGGTTTTGCCGGCCCTCGTGAAGCCTTTAATTGACGGAGACTTTGGTGAGGCTCAAGGCTCTTTGGCTCTTTACATCCCGCTAGTATTGATAACGCTCTTTTTTGTTCGTGGGGTATTAAGTTATATCGCGACGGTTAGTTTAAACTGGGTCGCACAGACAACTATTTGTGATTTAAGAATGCGGATGTTCGATGCGTTAATCAGGCAACCTGCAGGTTTTTATGACAAATCAGGAACTGGCAACTTGATATCGAAGTTTACTTTTGATGTGACGCAAGTTGCTGAGGCTTCAACGAGAGTCATAACGGTTGCTGTAAAAGATTCTGCAGTAGTTTTGGTTTTGTTGGGCTACCTGACTTATTTGAATTGGCGGCTAGCGATATTCTTGATTTTTTTCGCTCCTTTAATAGCTATTGTTGTCCGTCGTGTTTCAAAAAAGATGCGTAATATGAGTTCTCGTCTGCAAGACTCGGTAGGCGAATTAAATGGAGTCGCTGGAGAAGCGATTAAAGGGCACCTCGAAATAAAAATTTACGGCGGTTATTCGCATGAAGGTAGCCGGTTTTTACGGGCCGTTCACCATGCTCGAAAATTTCAGATGAAAGTGGTCCGCTCTAGTGCCATGGTCGTTCCTTTGATCCAACTAATAGTAGCAACCGGAATCTCGATTTTAATTATGCTTGCTTTAAAAGAAGCCACTGATTCGGCAATGACACGAGGAGATTTCGTTTCTTTTGTAACTGCGACGGCTCTACTTTTGCCACCTATTAAACGGTTAGCTGGGGCTAATGAATTTTTACAACGAGGAATGGCCGCTGCGAAGTCGGTATTTACGTTGATTGATACTCCAGTTGAAAACAACGAGGGGCGAGCCTGTGGAAAAGTTCAAGGGCAAATCGAGTTTGCTGATATTTCTGCTTGTTATGATGGGCAAGAAGTACTTACAAAAATTTCTCTGACTATTCGGCCTGGGGAGACCGTAGCATTTGTTGGTAAATCTGGAGGCGGGAAGTCGACGCTGGTGAATCTCTTGCCAAGATTCTATTCGCCTTCAAATGGAGTCATTAGTCTTGATGGGGTAAACATAGAAGATTTTTCTTTAGACAGTTTGCGATCAAATATAGGATATGTGAGCCAAAATATCGTGCTGTTTAACGATACAATACATAACAACATTGCATATGGGGCGAACTGTGTGGCGTCTGAAGAGCAGATATTGTATGCGGCAGAAAAAGCACAAGTTTTAGCATTTGCTGGTCAGTTTCCCGATGGGATGCAGACAACTGTCGGAGAAAATGGTTCTCGACTTTCGGGAGGACAAAAGCAGCGGATAGCAATAGCTAGAGCGTTCCTCAAAGATGCTCCTATTTTAATTATGGATGAGGCGACAGCTGCCCTTGATAATGAGGTAGAAAGTCTTATCCAGCAGGCCTTGAAGAGTCTAAGGTATGGACGCACAAACCTCGTGGTGGCACACAGATTATCAACAGTAATTGAAGCTGATCGTATAGTTGTGATAGATAAAGGAACCATTTTAGAAACTGGAACACATGATGAATTACTAAGTAAAAAAGGGGTTTACTCTCATTTGTATAGTACGCATGACGAATTTGAAGGATAAATAATGCGTTCTGCGCTGAGCTTCACCCTCCGGCAACCATCATGCTGTCGATACAAAGAGTGCCGACTTTTATCGATGCCTCTATGTCTTCATCATTTCCTATTTGAGTAATTCCCATTAGCATCTCTTTGAGATTCCCGGCAATCGTGATTTCTTCTACTGCATGGACAAGCTCTCCATTCTCTATAAGGAAGCCGGCAGCGCCTCTTGAATAGTCTCCTGTCAGTAGGTTAACTCCGAACCCCATCAAGTCGGTTATAAGAAGGCCAGATTTAGTGGCCTGAATGAGTTCTTTTTGGTTATAATCTCCTCCATTAATCGCAATGTTAAAGCATCCTCCAGAATTTCCTGTTGGCTCCATTTTTAGTTTTCTGGCAGCGTAGCCACCTAATGCATAATTTTTCACACATCCGTGGTGGACAAAATATTTTTGCATCGTACCCATTCCGTCGCTGTCAAAAGGAGCGCTGCTTGGGCCTGTTTGCAAATGTGGGTCTTCAGAGATAGAGACGAAAGTCGGGAGCACTATTTTTCCTAGAGAATCTGCCAAAAAAGAGTTTTTTTCATACTGAGCTTTCCCTGAGAGCCCACTGAGCACATGAGCAAAAATACCTGCGCTGACGCGAGGTTCAAACAGGATTGCATATTGGCCGGTTGGTATTTTTTTGGCGTTTAGTTTTCCTTCCGCGCGTCGACAGGCTAGAGCTCCAATCTCTTCAGGGCTCAGGAGTTTTGTCGGATCTCTGTGTGACGAAGACCAATACCCTTTTTGTTTTT
The DNA here is from genome assembly GCA_002390205.1 of Proteobacteria bacterium UBA4457. Classification (GTDB taxonomy): domain Bacteria; phylum Pseudomonadota; class Gammaproteobacteria; genus UBA4457. The sequence goes on from DGOV01000079.1 coordinate 97,162, forward strand.
CATTAGGCCCATTCTCGGCAATCATGATGGCACTAAGACTATGCCGCGTACTTTGGTAGCCCTGATTGAACCCCAAACTATTAGCGTAGACTTTTGCTCCACGATACTTACTTACATGTACCCCATCCGACCTAAGAGTCTGTACACTGGAATCTAGGGCAGAGATTTCAGCTTGCGCAGCAATTTGAACCATTTCATCTATTTCTATATCCCAGGGATAATCTAGATCTAGATTGATTACTTTTTTACACAAGTATTTTTTTTCTATAAGTCCCGCATAGGGATCGGCTTCGCTATACCCTGCTATAGTGGTGGCCGACTCGATTGTGCTATTAATCGAGCTAATAGAAAAATCAGAGCTTTTTGCGGTGCCTTTTCTTCCACTCTGATAAACAGTGATAGCGATGCTTTTGTCTTTTTGATGCTCAATTGACTCACAGGTATTATCCCGCACGGAGGTTTCAATACCTTCGCCTCCAAATAGAGAGATTTCAATTTCGGTTAATCCTTTTTGTTTAGCAATGTGAAGCACTTTTTCTGCGACTTCGCTTAAAGCATCAGGGTTATTAAAGTTCTGATTTTTGTTAGAATACATGTATCCTATCGTAACCTTTCTGGCATTCGGATGCTAAATCGTATTTGATCTTAACCGCCTCGATTTGCCTATAGGGTTTATACAGGCTCCAGTTTATTAAATTTATTGGCTTAATGATGGCAAATGATCCGGTCTTAGACGTATTGAACGAAAAACAGAGAGATGCCGTTACATCCGAGGCGCCTCAGCTGTTAGTTTTAGCTGGTGCAGGTAGTGGCAAAACCAAAGTACTAGTGCACCGGGTAGCTTGGTGTCTAGAAACAGGTTTGGCATCCCCTAGAAGCATTCTTGCTGTGACGTTTACTAATAAAGCGGCAGCAGAAATGCGTGCTCGAATAGCAGGGTTGACGCAGTTTGAAGTCACATCGATTTGGGTAGGCACTTTCCATAGCATCGCTCACAGACTACTTAGGCTTCATTGGAGGGAAGCGAAGTTAGCGGAAAAATTTCAAATCATCGATTCGGACGATCAATTACGCTTGGTAAAAAGAATGATTAAAGATCTTCGTTTAAACGACAAAGAATATCCTGCGAAAGAAGTGCAATGGTTTATTAACGGTTGTAAAGATCGAGGAGAGCGCCCGAAGTACGTTGACGACTATGGTGATAGCTCAACGAGGACAATGGTTAAAATCTATGAAGCGTATGAGGTTTCATGCGAGAGGTCAGGCTTAGTTGACTTTGCAGAGCTACTTTTGAGGGCTAACGAGCTGTGGGTTAACGCGCCTAGTTTGTTGCAGCATTATAAAATGCGATTTCGACATATTTTGGTTGATGAATTTCAGGACACTAATGCTATTCAATATGCATGGCTTCGACAGCTCGCGGGGGGAGAGAGTCAGTTTTATGCAGTTGGTGACGATGATCAATCTATTTATAGTTGGCGTGGTGCTGAGGTTGAAAATATGCAACGATTTCGACGAGACTTCGCAAAGCATGAAATGATTCGACTTGAGCAAAATTATCGCTCTACTCGTAATATCCTTGATGCAGCAAATGCTTTGATAAGCAATAACCCTTCCCGAATCGGTAAAGAGTTATGGACCGAAGATGCAGCTGGCGAAAGTATATCGCTGTATACCGCTTATAATGAAGTGGATGAATCTAGATTTGTCACAGAAAGGATTATCCAGTGGTGCGACAAATATGGGAAGCTTTCTGATTGCGCCATTCTCTATCGCGTGAGCGCTCAATCGCGCGTACTTGAAGATTCGCTGCGACAAACAGATTTACCTTATAGAGTTTACGGAGGTTTTAAGTTTTATGAGCGTGCAGAGATAAAAGATGCATTAGCTTATGTGCGTCTAGCTAACTCCCGCAGTGACGATGCTGCTTTTGAGCGAATAGTAAATTTTCCCCCACGAGGAATAGGTCAGCGCACATTAGATGAACTTCGCTTGATTGCGAGAAGCGACGAAATTACTCTGTGGGAAGCCATGCAGCGCCAAATTGATGCAAATCTTTTTTCGCCTAGAGCTTTAGCAAGCTTTCAGCGATTTAGAGACCTGATTGATCGGATGAGCGCAACATTCTCTGATGTCGATTTGTCTACTTTGTTAGAGCCCGTCATAACTCTAAGTGGGCTCGTCGAGCACTATAAAAAAGAAAAAGGTGAGCGAGGTTTTGATCGGGTTGAGAATCTTGACGAATTGATTGAGGCGGCCAGAGATTTTGTCCCTAGCGCCGAGGATCAAGGACTTTCTTTACTGGATGCATTTTTATCTAAGGCGGCACTAGAGTCAGGAGAGAATCAGGCATCTAAGGATGCCGACTGCGTTCAATTAATGACATTGCATTCCGCAAAAGGCCTAGAATTCCCGTTGGTTTTTCTTGTTGGTGTTGAAGAAGGCTTGTTTCCACATCAGCGTTCTTCAGCAGACCCGGGCCAGCTTGAAGAAGAACGACGACTTTGCTACGTTGGAATTACTCGCGCAATGACAAAGTTAGTCATTACCAACGCACAGTCGCGCCGATTGCATGGTGCTGATTATTACCCTCAGCCTTCTAGATTCATTAGTGAGCTTCCGTTAGAGGTCATTGAAAATGTAAGAGTTGGTGGAAATTTCTACGCAACACAGAAGATGAAACCCACTTTAAAATCTGTCAATCCTCCACACGATCCTAATTTCCCCTTAGGACAGCCTGTCCTCCATAAAGCATTTGGAGAAGGAGTTGTCCTTCAAGTTGAGGGCCAAGGTGAACATGCTCGAGTACAGGTCAACTTTCAAGATAAAGGGGTAAAGTGGCTAGTGTTGGGTTATGCGGGGCTAAAAAAAATATAGGAAAGGTGCTGTTTATGATTAAGATGCAAAAAATACTGTTTTCTCTGACCTTTGTTTTGGCGCTTGTTCTGAGCGGATGTGGGGTGGAGTCTGAGAAGACCTCAGCTGCAGAGGACAGTAGAGTCTTCAACTGGAAGATGGTGACCGCTTGGCCTCCTAATTTGCCGATTAATCAAGATACGGTTCATAAATTTTCTCGTGACGTGGAGTTAATGAGTCGTGGCCGTCTGAGAATTAAAGTTTACGCAGGGGGTGAGTTGGTTCCTGCCTTGCAAACTTTTGATGCAGTATCTCAGGGGGCTGTCGAGATGGGGCACGGAGCTTCTTATTATTGGGCAGGCAAAGTTCCTGCTGCTCAGTTCTTAAGCACAGTACCTTTTGGCATGACGCAAAACGGAGCATGGGCTTGGATTTATGGTGGCGAAGGCCTTGAGCTTTGGCGAAAACTTTACGAGCCTTTTGGAATTGTGCCTTTCCCTTTAGGGAATACAGGCATACAGATGGGCGGATGGTTCAACAAAGAAATTAATACCATCGAGGATCTCAAAGGCCTTAAAATGAGAATTCCTGGGTTAGGAGGGAAAGTTTTAGCTAAAGCGGGTGGTAATCCGGTCCTTTTATCCGCGGCGGAAATATATACGGCTTTAGAAAGAGGGACAATAGATGCGACCGAGTGGGTAGGACCTCTTCATGATCTGAGGTTTGGACTTGACCGTGCTGCGAAATATTACTATTACCCTGGTTGGCACGAGCCCGGAACCCAACTGGAGCTAATCATAAATTCTAATGCGTGGACTGATTTGCCCGCAGACTTAAAAAAAATCGTTGAAGCTGCAGCTGCGTCAGCCAGTCTCTACATGTATGGCTTGTCAGAAGTGGGAAATATGGATGCCTTCAACACACTAAAAGACAAAGATCATATTCAAGTTCTCGAATTTCCGAAGGAAGTTACTCTGCATTTAGCAAAGCTGACCGGCGAGGTGCTGCGCGAAGAGGCGGAAAAGGACGAGAAGTTCATGAAAGTACTGAACTCGTATACAGAATTCAGAGCCCGCCGTGCCAGTTTCAACAAAGCTACAGAGCAGTCTTACCAGTCGATTTTACGGGAGCTTAATAATTAGTTTTCTAAGCTTGTTAATATATAGTCTACTGCGGCGCGAACGGAGTCATCGTGTAGTTTCATGTCACCACCTTTGGCCGGCATATATCCTGCATCGCCCATATAACCATTGATGGCATTTGCATATAAAGCCTGTTTTCCCTTGGTTAGTCTGCTTGACCAAGCGGATGTATCGGCAAATTTTGGCGCCCCTGCAATTCCCTGAGCATGACAGACACTGCAAACTTTCTCGTAAACTGTTTTTCCACCTTCTACTTCTGCTGTAAATTCTTCAGGGGTGTTTGGCGCTCCTGCATCTGCTGTTTTGGAAGTTTCGAAAACTATCGCGGCCTCGCTCGTATTCGGAGCGCCCACAGGAGAGACTCGCTCTGCAATAATTGCACTGTCCCCTGATGCACCGGCAAATTTTTCAGTTACTACATTAGCTAATACAAAAGCTATCAACCCGATTATTACAAGCCCAGCTAAAACTAGAGAAAAATTGCGAACGAATATTTCATCTTCATTATTATTCATTAGATACTCTCAAAAGATTGGCTAATTGATCAAGCAATATTATAGCGAAAAATTTCCAAGGACTATAGGCCTTATGAAATTTTTCTTATGGCTAGAATTTAGAACGCTTCAACATACAAGGTGTCATATCGCAATGAAGCGAGGCTCGCACTGCTTGCTGTCTTTTCGCTCAGGAGATTTATTATCGATGAAGCGGGACATCATGCTCCTTACGTTGTAGTTCCTTAGTCGCAGGATGACTAGAAAAACTCCGATGTAGTAGCCTTAGCCTATCCGATCGGTATTTCGTTAGGATTAAGATCACTTCTGTATACTTATCCAGCTCAGGCATTTTGTCCAGCTACCCAACCCGAAGACCACGCCCATTGAAAGTTATGCCCTCCTAGATGGCCTGTGACGTCGATTACTTCTCCAATAAAGTAAAGTCCTTGATGTATCGATGATTCCATAGTTTTCGACGATAGATTAGCTGTATCAACACCACCGACCGTAACTTCCGCAGTCCGATAACCTTCAGTACCTGTAGGACAAACAGTCCAGGCGCACACTCTTTCATCTAGCGATCCAATCAAAGTTTCAGTAGCCTCTCCTAATTTTTTATCCAAGTTCATTTGTGTACAGATAGACGTCGCAAGTCTTTGAGGAATTAACTGAGCCAAGATATTTTTCACTAATTTATTAGACCTTGATAGGTTGTGTAAATTTAATTTCTTACTATCACTGCCTAGTGGTGCCAGGTTTATTGTGATAGGTTTTTTGGACTGCCAATATGAAGATATTTGTAGAACGGATGGCCCACTGAGTCCGCGGTGCGTGAAAAGTAGACCACCGGAAAAAGAGTGTCCTTCGCAGCTGACTAGTGCTTCGACAGATATGCCTGAAAGATCTGCACAATGCTTCAATAATGCTGTATCAAATGTAAGAGGAACTAAACCAGGTTTTATGGGGATAAGAGAGTGACCAAATTGTATGGCTATTTCATGGCCAAACTTAGTTGCGCCAATCTTTGGGATTGAAAGCCCGCCAGTTGCTATCACTAGCGAGGCGCTTGAATAACAGGCTAGATCCGTATATGTACGGTATCCATCGTTAGTTTTTTCGATTTTAGTAATCGATTCTCCTAATGAAAGGTCTACTTTGTTTTCGGTAATTTTTTGAAGCAGAAGATTCAGAATATCTCGTGAGCTATTATCGCAAAATAGTTGGCCAGAGTGTTTTTCGTGATAAGGAATTTTGGCAGCATCTAAAATATCGGTAAAGTTTTTTGATTCGAATTGCGTTAGAGCAGATTTGCAAAAGTGTGGGTTTGACGAAATGAAATTTTCGGGCCCACAGTGAATATTGGTGAAATTACAATGTCCACCGCCAGAGATTCTGATTTTTTCCCCGAATTTTTTTGAATGATCAATTAATCTTACACGACGACCTCGCCCTCCAGCTTCGCTGGCACAAATCGAGCCCGCAGCTCCTGCGCCAACTATCACTACATCATACTTTAGATCCATCGGTACTCACATCCAGGTTTCTAATCCAATGCAGTGTAGCTAATAAGCTTAAGGAATGCTCATGTAAAAAAGCCGCGGCTACTCTATTTCTAAAACACGACTTACTTTTTTTATTTCGCTAGCGAAGTCGCAAGGTACTTCCTGACAACTACTGCAGGTAAAGGAATATATCCGTCTTTTATA
>DGOV01000144.1 GCA_002390205.1 Proteobacteria bacterium UBA4457
TGGTTAGAGCACAGCATTCATAATGCTGGGGTCGGTGGTTCAAGTCCACCCGTAGCCACCATTTAAATCAATGACTTACCTATAACCGTGAAAACAATCACACATGATGCACTGCACATGCACTGCAATTCATCCCAGTATTATTATTCTCTAATCTGTATTTAATACTACCATTTTGTCTACCTCAGTCCCACACAAGGCGCCCCATGAGTATTCCATTTGGATAACCTTTAGGGGGGCGGGGGGAGTGTTTTGTTACTTGTGATTGTTACAGTATCCGTGGGGATACTTTAGGGGTGGTTTGTAAAATCAGCTTAAGCGTCTATAGTTACTATGTAGATATGCATATTGATATATCTTCAACCAAATTTGACGAGAGGGATTACCATGAATATGAAGGAAGCAGTTACAAGCGTAGTTATTAAAAAATATGCCACTTTTAGTGGTCGAGCGAGTAGATCAGAGTATTGGTGGTTTAGCCTTGCAATTTTTTTGGTTAATATCGGTACTATGATGTTAGATAACATTTTTGGAACTACTTATGATAGCCAGTCCGTTGATGGTTGGATAACAGGACTTTTCTCAATAGCTATAATGATTCCATCACTCGCGGTTTGGGTCAGACGCTTGCATGATAGAGGCCACAGCGGCTGGTGGACGTTGATTATCTTTACAATAATTGGTCTCATCCCAATAATCTATTGGTCAGTAATGCCAGCAAAAGAGGGTGACGAGGGACGCGAAAATAAGTGGGGTACAAACCCTTTGCTTGATGAAGATTAAACATTAATAGCAGATGTAGGGTGAAGAGTGAGAGTCATGAAAAAAGCCCCAATTAAGACTGAGGCTTTTTATGAATCAATATTTCGACAGTAACTATTGTGGAGTCTCTTCAAATTATTTTTTTGGCGCCCAAATGGGAAGCATTATCAACACCAAAATAGAAACCTGAAGTACTACTGCTACTGGATCGCTAGGAATGATTGAAAAGGGTGGCACTGTAGCCGTGGCACCCATGTTTTCAACAAAACCCTGAGCCAATCCAGAAAGTTCAGTACCTGAGTTTTGCAGTTCCACTAAACGGTGAGCAGTTGATTCCATATTCCAACTCCAAAAGGCATAAGTCATATTGAAGAAGAATAGAGTACCAAGACCAAAACCTGTGGCCGCGAGTTTCACGATAATACTATCACTATATTGCTGACCCGCTATCCCAGACACCCGAAAGGCTACCCAAATGCTAAAGGCCAACGCAACTTGATACATTCCTGTTCCTTGATTGTTTTGTGCTTGCAACATAAATATCTCTAATTCAGTCATGTTTTTTCTCCTGATATTTTATGGGTTAATGAATGAGTAAAGCACTGTATGTATCCAGAAGCAAGCAGGCAGTTGGCAACATCCATATGCTCTTGCCAAATCTCAAGCATGACTTCCATAACTCATTGTTTAAAGGACATTTTGAAACTAATAGATGTAGCATCTAATTGCTCATCGTATATAGCCAGAATCAGACTCGCGAAAATCGTCAGGAACATGGGCATCCGTTCTGAGTTTACATTCATGTTGATAGCCGCATTTTTTACATTGCACATAGTTGCCCGATAATCGAAAACTCCAATAGGGGATTCTGAGCGAAATAAAACGCCCCTCGCCCTAAAATACTTTAGAACTAGCCTCTACAACAGCCTCAAAAACTTCTCCTCTGTTACAAAGTCCAAGGTGGGATAGTAGAAGACATGATCCTAGCGATATAAAGTAGCTGTATGACAGCGATCAAAACCGCTGCATGGATGCGGGAAATGCTAAAGCGGCTTTCATTATTAGCAAATATGTTTAACGAGGTATCTTACTTCTTTCTATAATCAACGAAATAGCATGATCTTATCGCTAATTATATACCGCTCCAGCGCGATCAGGCATTCAGCCGATTGATACAGCTTATCTTCACTCAGCCCTATAATCACATCCTTTGATCTTTGAATCACAACAAAACAACCCATCGATATTGCAGCGCCATGTGATTTCGGAAATCGAAAAATAGTATTTTTTTCTTTATATGCCGCTTTCCCCTCACTTAGATTGGCAACAGTTACCGCGCTTTTACGGGATTTGAAGGTGCCATAAGGAATAGCACCTCTTGGCAAAGCTTGGCAGCTGGATCGTTCTGAATCGCCTGAACAAAAGTATCCTGAGTTACCAACATTAAGGCTTAACACTCCAAAATGCTCAGTTCCTCCGTAATATTGCGTGACTACATAAACAGGTTTGAGAAGCGAGTTCGTGCAAACGACATAAAACTCATCCATATCTCCTATGCTCGTCACAGCTAACTCCTTGCAGCTAGAAACGGCTAGAGAACTAAAACTCCATGCCAATAGACAGATAAAACCAACAAAAAATGGTCTAGAAGTCATCCGCCATGCTGCTTTTTTTCCTATATCCTTTAGCTGTCGTTGCACTAGAAGTCGATTTAGTTTTAGCAGCAGACGGATCCTGACTACTTTGATCGCCACGAGCAATATCAGCATTCATCGTTTGCTTGGCATCGGCGGCCGCTGCAGACGTAGCCGGCTTCCAACCCAGCTGCACAAGAACATATTTACCCTCTGTACTTACGCATTCATCCAGTTTGACAATTCCTGACAATGTTGCCTGGGTATTTTGGCGCATAACATTTAAGGTACTAGCCAACTCTCTTACGTTACCAGAGGTATTGCCATCCTGATCAGTATTCTGCTCTGACTCCATCAAATCGGCAGCAACAGTGGATGCATCAAAGTCACTTTTTAAGAATTCTGCATACGCTCGCCTAGCTGTAAGCTCAGCTTTGCGTCTAGCTTCTGCAATTAAGCTTCGCTTTGGAACCAAAAAATTACCTTCGCCATACATTAACAGGGCACGCAACTTTCCATTATCAAATTTAGGGACCACTCCTTCATAGGCCTCAGCCTCAGCTTCGAACTGAGTACAATCCGCAGTCACATTTACTGAACTTACACAAATAGCACCAAGAATTAGGGCTCTACCAGTCTTCTTCAACATTTTTCTTTGCCTCTTTAAATTTTTCTTTATTCGCTGCTCTAACAGCTTTCATGTCAGCCTTTTGCTTATTAGCGTCAGCATGCCCATCAGCATAGCCTTCAGAGTAACCGCCGCCTACTGATTTAGATAGATGTCTGACAGCACGCTGAGCTATAAAAAGCGCCATATCTGTAGCCGGCTCAGCAGATTTAATCTTTTTATTCCTAATAGGGAAGTTTTTAGAATCTACAATGTTTGAGGTTGCTACTTCAATGACCTTAGTTGAAAGCGTTACTGTAAATACAGTTCGCTCTATCGTTTGTCCACCAATCTCTCGACTGTCGAGACGATATTTAAACGTTTCAATAACTGGAATTAACATCAAGTCACCACCAGCTTGATTACCGAGTTTAGCTAGTTGTTCAATGTTGCCGCTTTTTGAGATCGCGTCCATTTCTTTTGTGGCAAAGTCCAAATACTGCCTGTCCAAAACATTTAATCCAACTGTGTTACCCAAGTTCTCTTCCAACATTCTATGAACTTTGGAGGAGAAATCTTTAAACGATTGATCCTGTACAATAGATTCCGAGCCCACAATCGGGTCAATCACAATGATTGTCGTCTTGCTAGAGTCCAGAGATGATTTATACTTTGGAATTACAACACTCAGTAAAACTTTGTATCCAGAACTGTCATCGCTCGTTTCAATATAGGTCCAGGACCGAATCAGACCAGATGTTTCACTTTGGACAGCGTTAGTGGAAGAGGACGTCTCTAAGGCAACACCAGCAGTCCCACCCATCCCAGAAATACTGGCAGCCAAAACATTTTCCGTTACGCTCGACTGTGATGCAAATTTTTCTCCAAAAACTTGTGAAACAGCGCTCTTTAAAGCCTCGTTAGTCGCAGACTTTAGATTGATACCTCTCCCCTCAACTTGTAAAGAGATCAATTCAACACCCGGATTGCTGTTACCTGAAGCTTGACCTACCTGAGCATTAGCCTCAGGTAATTCCATAACCGGCCGTTCTCCGCGAGCAATATTTTTATTCATGGTCTGCTTAGCATCAGCTGCACCTGCAGACAGCGCAGGCTTCCAACCCAATTGGACCAAGACGTACTTTCCTTCTGTGCTTACACATTCATCTAGCTTAACGATTCCAGACAATGTAGCCTTACTATTTTGTCGCATGATGTTTAAAGTGCTAGCTAGCTCTTTTGCAGTACCAGAAGTATTGCCGTTCTGATCAGTGTTCTGCGTTGTTTCTAGCAAATCCGAAGCAATGGTCTCTGCTTCAAAGTCACTTTTCAAAAATTCCGCATATGCTCGTCTGGCATTGAGTTCAGCCTTGCGTCTAGCATTAGCAATCAGGCTTCGTTTAGGCGTTAGAAATGAAGATTCCCCATACATCAGGAGTGCCCTCACTTTACCATTTCCATCGAAACGCGGCACAACGCCACTAAAGGCCTCCGCCTCCGCCTCAAATTCCGCACACGAAGATGCTGTGGCCAAAGAACTAAATAATGCCAGCGCCACCATAAACATGAATAGACTGACGCATCGCACAATATTATGGAATATCATTGTAGTGGCCTGTCTACATATCGAAAGTGAGATCATCAGTCTCAGGTGTTGCTACACCCTTTGTATTCATCAGTGAAATCATCTGTGAACCCTGTTTTACTGAGCTTGCCGTCAGCTTAATAATCGCCGGCCCAACCTTCGGGATATTTTTAGCAGCTGAAATAGCACTCCTTCCATCTTTGAAACCTGGCGTGCCAAGATCAGATAAAGCTGAGATTGTATCTTTAACTACGATGGCAGTTTCAATATTAGATAAAAGTGAAGGCACATACTTTGCTGCCGCTTTACCTAGCGCCGCTGTCTGCTCCGCAGTCAATTCTTCAGCTGAAGAGAGCTTCTCTCTGATCAAATTATTTGTGCTAGCTGATTTCTCACCAATAGCCCCAAGATCCGATGAGCCTAGTGCATCACCTTTCTTTTCAATATTGTCAGCCTCCCCTCGCATCATGGCCGCTTCACTCTGAAGACCTAATGCTTCTGCAATATCTCCAGACAGCCGCGCCTGAACTTGCAACTCACGCGCAATATCAGCTCTTGCAGCTTGGAAGTTAGAGGCCACCTGCTTCCAACTTTGTGCAGCCGTCGATGTTTTAGAGCCTTTACTATTTCCACCAGGAAGTTTGTCCTTGATACTAGGAAATTGGGCACTTGCGGAAGAGGCCGCCACACTAAATACAAATATCCAGATCGCGCTAACAAATTGAGTCTTTTTCATTATGATCACCTTTAAGTGTTTTTATTATTTTCGTGTATTAACTATCTTAAGCCTTTTTGCTGTAGCTGTGACACAACCGTCTCCATTGCCTGTTTAACAGCTTCATTGTATGCGTTGGTTTCTGCAACCGAAGCGTTACCTCGATCTTGACCATAAACTACTTGAGGGCGGACAGATGCAACGGTCTTTGCTCTGCCATCATCGAGGCTCCATACTTTAAAAGCGACTGTTGCAGGAACTCTAACTGTGCCTCGAGCAGGGTCTTGTTGGGGTGTTCCAATGTCAATTGTTCCCATACCCAAGAAAGTCCAGCCCGCATCAATTGCAGCGTTCTTAAATTGCTTAAGCATTCTAGAAGGCATACGTCCTGAGCTGCGCATATCATCAACAACTTCATCAAGATACGGCACATCATCTAGGTCCTCTACAGACATTGCTTCGAATCCTGCATTACCCAAGTATTCTTCAACCGCGTAGGCAACATCCTGGCTTATTTCAATGCTAGGCTCATACTGGACTTTATCGCGCTTCTGTTCGCGACTACCTCCGCTCTTAGAAACAGAAAGTGATTTCTCACGAACAGAATCTAGGCTACTTTCGCCATCACTGGCACTTGACTCTTCCAGAGATGCTAAATTATCCGTCTCAGTTACCGAAACCGTTTTTTCGTCATAGGCTTTTCTAGTGACCTCTACTCGGGCAATAAACATTGCGCCAAAATCGCTACTTTCTCCACTACTCTGGATTCCAGCCTCTGAATTATTCGCCAAGTAAATGTCGAAAGCGGTCGGGTTAATTTGAGCCATCACCGCAACTTTATATTGGCGCGTGTCTTTGTCTCGCTTTTCTTGCTGTACCGAAATCTCTACAACATAGGTATCGATGTCAGATACTATTTCATCGAATGAACCTAATAACATCCGCTGCTTCGCCATAGGTAGCGAAGATATATATTTTTTTAAAGCTGTTTCCTTAGCGTTGACTAACGCCGCTTCACGAGCTTTAGACTTTTTAAAGCTCGAATATTTGTGACTACCTAAAGCTTTAACTTGAACTGAATCTTGACTCCAAGTAGGAGCTGCTAATACCAAACTCAACACCAATAGACTTTGTTGTACTATCATACGAATTGTCATATCTACTCCTTAGGTTACCAGCTACTGTCTAGCGCAGATTCCCACGCTTTAATAAATTGCTTGTCTACACCCTTTGACTTGGGTGCCGCTCGTTTCAAGAACTCTTTGTTAGGCTTTGCACTTAAACTTGCCGCAGATTCCTTTAGAAGACTATATAACGACTGTGTAAAATAGTAAGTTTTATCAAGTTGTTTATCTGCGGCAATAACACCACAACTCCTTTTCGTGCGAGTCAAGGGAGCCTCTAAGATAGTGTCAAATGGGCCATTTAAACGAAGGATAAGCTTTACAGCATGACAGTTTGTTTTTTGTTTTCGATTTATTTTGACAATTTCTTTAAATTTAGCAATATCAACACTGAATTCGTAACCTACTTCTGACGGCAACTTAATTACTTTCGACCCACTTGAAAATGTCGCTGCAAATTCCCCGGTTAAATGATCGCCCGGAATACTTGGCACTAAGGGGCCATTGGTAGCATCGACGATATAAGCCTCAAGTTGTCTTGATACCTGCATCTTCCATGCATTGATGTCTAACGTAGATTCAAGTTCCGAGAGCGCTTGGGGGGCAATATTGATCGAGGCTACTCGTGCATACTTTTCAGAGAAGCTGAATGGAGACGTATTGACAGCTCTTTTAAAAAGCTCATCAAATAAATTAACACCACCAGAAACCGGGTTTGCTAAGCGGGCAAAGTTCTGACTAACCGCATGGCTATCAGCTATCAATGGCAGTGTATCTGTGTATTGAACAACCACCGGTTTTGCAGATATTAAACGTCCGGAGCCAACCTCGAAAAAGACCAAAGAAGCATAGATCCGATATACATGAATATAACTAACTTTGTTGTTAGTGATATCTTTAACAACCGCCAATGATTCGCCAGTGATCATTGGGGTCATGATAACCGCTTCAATTTGGTCAGGGGAAATCAAATCGGTTGACAGATTAAATGCAGAAAATTCAGCATTTAATACCCTGCCTAGCGCCCATGAATCTAGGTTCGAATCAACGCAGTCACCACCGCCGCGACACAAAAATTTAGACGTGTTTGGAAACAGTGCCTGTCTATCATCCCAAGAGGCGAAGGACACACCTCCCCAATACACTGTTGCAGAGTTAGCAGGCAAAGAGGAGAAAAAGCATAGTATAAAAATTACTAATACTTTTCCAGAAATCACGGTGTCAAGTATTCCTTTGTGCATGGCCTAACATTAATTGAGAGAGCCTCGAGTTGCAACACTATTTTTTGTAAGCCTTTATTGACTCGTACAAATCTTTTGCAATTATCATCAGTCCGTTACTTAATGGCCTAAAGCTTAAGTTTAATTCTGTTCGTTTTTTCATTATCAGCTCTCAGTGATACACTCAATGCGTTATATTAGTCTTCACACTCAAAGTGCCGGTTTTTAGAGCATATTTTTAAACTAAATGAGTCACAATTATGAAACGTAGAGGTTGTATACCATTTCAAAGGCTCTTAGTGTTACAGTCTTGGGGAAGCATAAACACTTATCGAATAAACCAAAATATAGAGCCTAATTTAAATCATGAGACACCCCAGCCTTAAGAATCTTATGGCACGACTTATTCATTTGTCTGGTATTTTTAGCCTCATCTTTGCCTGCCAGTTAAATGCTTTAGAGTTCGATATTGAAACTATCGCAGTGAGCCCAAAAAATAATGTAGATATCATCCCTTTCTCCAACGAATCATCCGCTGAAGCCAAGTTATTAATCATAGAAACACCCGTGATCAATCAACTGGAAAAACAGATGCAAGAGCTCAGCAATGAACCTGTTCGACATATTAAGGTATTTCAGCGCAGAAGCTCAGAGTGGAATCTTATTTTTACGAAGGCTCTTGAAGATTCGATGGATTTAATAGACACGATAACAACCCCCAAGGGTATCCAACTAGTTGGGTTACAGGAATCTAAACTACTCTATCTCGACGAAAACACTTCATTGTTTAGACCGTTTCTTACTACTTCACCGATGTTCTCTGGTCGCAGCTGGGGCTCTTCCCCCGTTATGGAGATGTTTGCTGATATTAATGGCGATGGATTTGATGATTTTTTAATGCCTAATTTTGATGGTTGGGAAGTAGCGCTGCAAACCAATAATGGTTTTCAAGCGCCCCAGCTGTTGGGGCCACGGCCAAGTATGAGCTATCGAGATACAGCTCGCTATGTTGCTTACCGGGCCGAGGAAGCCTTGCTTGTTGATGAGAATAACGATGGCTTTAATGATGTTGCTTTTTGGCAAGACGGTTATTTTGAAGTACATCGACAGAACTCATTGGGCGAATTCTCTAAGGTACCTGTTGATTTAGACGTCAATCTAAAGGATATGTTAAGCGGATATGCGCAGATTAGTATTAGTGAAGAAGCTGACAATAATGAGGGTAAAAATAGACTTTTGGATGAAATTGTAGACATCAATAATGATGGGGTGAGCGATCTTATTGTTAAGCGCATTAAGGCCGAGGGTATCTTTGGTTGGGAATCTGAGTATGAGGTTTATCTTGGTATGGTCAGTGGACAAAACCTACTGAAGTTTTCAGA
>DGOV01000001.1 GCA_002390205.1 Proteobacteria bacterium UBA4457
GGAGTAGGGAAGAGCACTGCTGTTGAAACAGTAGCCTCTACAATGATCTCTATCGGTAAAGATGTTCTGGTTACTCGAGAACCCGGAGGAACCTCTATTGGTGAACAAGTTAGAGAAATATTACTATCTCGTGAAAACGAACGCATTACCCCAACAACAGAACTTTTTCTTCTACTCGCTGCAAGAAATCAACATTTACAAGAAGTCGTTATTCCTGCTTTAAAACTAGGAAAGTGCGTGATCTGCGATCGATATATTGATGCAACCTTTGCATATCAAGGTGCCGGTAGAAAGCTTGGTGATGCTCTTGTGTCTCAGGCTAATGCCCTTATTCCAGATCTAGCGATACCTGATCTCACACTTCTTTTAGATGCCACGCCCGCGCTTGGATTAAAACGTGTCGAAAAGCGTGGTCTATCGGATAGATTTGAAATAGAGTCCAACACTTTTTTTGAAGACGTACGTGGTTGTTATCTGCACAGAGCATCTGAACAGCCTCAGCGTATTCTTTTGGTCGATGCGAGTAAAACGTTAGGCGAGGTTACCACTGAAATAAAAAATCATCTGATAGATAAATTCTTGTGAACTCGATATATCCTTGGTTTGAAGACCTGTACCATAAAATACATTTATACAAAAACAATGAGAAGCTGGGACATGCATACTTAATTTTGAGTGATGAAGGGCTTGGAACAAACCATTTTTGTCTTTTTTTAGCGCAATCTCTTTTATGTCAGTTCAAGAATAAAAGCTCTACATGGGACAAGACTTGCCGGTGTCAGAGCTGTGGGATTTTCAAATCTGGAAATCCTGACTTTCTTTTGGTAGAACCTAGAGAAGAAGGAAAACAAATCATGATTGAGCAAATTCGGAAGGTCGGTCATTTTTTTAGTTTAAAATCGCACTACGAAGGCCAAAAAATTTGTGTAGTTAACTCGGCTGAGTCTATGAATACAAATGCCTCTAATGCACTCTTGAAAATACTCGAGGAGCCGCCGAAAAATGCCTTAATTATTTTGATAGCCGAATCTGTCGGTCTCATAGCCCCAACGGTCCGTTCTAGGTGTCAAATCCTGAAAGCACCAGAGCCCAGTGAAGACGAAATTATGTCCCTATCGTCTCAGAATGAAAAGAATTCATTCCCTCTAGAACGAACAGACGTTAGCTATTACGGAAATCCATTTATCGGTCAATATCAGCTCAAATCTTCTCCTAAAGAACTAGATTCTTTAATAGAGGATCTTCATGCACTAGCTATGGATGAACGTTGTCCCATATCGTCTGCTAAGAAATATTCAAATTGGAAATCAAATGAGTTCTTCAATTCACTAGAACTTTTAGGTAGGCATTTGATCTTGATGTCTTATGGTCACGAGCTTAGAAGACTACAGCTCAGTACTTTGGCCAAAAAGAATTTTTCAATACTGAGCCAAGCATTACCTAGCGATTTTGCTTTTGAACTAATCGCTCATATCAACGTACAAAGGAATTTGTTCAGGAGGTCCCCAGGTGTTAGATTTCTTGACTCAATAGAAACTATTTTTGTGCAATGGGTTATTAAAACGCGCAGAAGCAGTTAAGAAAACTCGGATACCAAACACTTGTATTGTGTCGCATAGCCAATACTCTCTAAATACTGCCATATGAACATCTATAAGGAAAAAAAATTATGGGACTAGTTGATTCTCATTGCCACTTACCTTTAGTCGTTGACGACTCTTTGGGCACTGATGGTGTCGTAGAAAGAGCCTTAGTTAATGGAGTGGAACACATGCTCTGTGTTTCAGTAGATCTTGAGACTTTTCCGGGTGTGTTAGCTACAGCTAAAAAGCATCCTAGTGTCTCAGCTTCGGTCGGGGTGCATCCGAACAAAGATACTGGGTGTCGGGAACCTGAGATAGATGAGTTGTTACAATTGGGAACGACTGACAGTGTGGTGGCGATTGGAGAGACAGGACTAGACTACTATCGGAACGAGGAAGGTCCAAAAATTCAAAAAGAAAGATTAATTAAGCACATTGAGGCTGCGAAAGAACTCTCTAAGCCGCTTATAATACATTGTCGCGAAGCAGCTGAAGACCTTATTGACGTATTAACAGAAGAACGTGCAGACCATGTCGGCGGTGTGATGCACTGTTTTGTCGAAGACTGGGAAACAGCACAAGCTGCATTAGACTTAGGCTTTTTGATATCTTTTTCTGGAATTGTCACCTTCAAGAATGCCGTCCAATTAAAAGAAATAGCAAAAAAACTACCATTAGAAAAAATTTTAGTGGAGACTGATTCTCCTTGGTTAGCTCCTATACCCTACAGAGGGAAACAAAACGAGCCTGCTTATGTCAAAAACACTGCTGAGTACATTTGCGCGCTACGCGAAGAAAACTTCAATGATTTCTCTGTGGCGACCACTGACAACTTCTTTCGGTTATTTATTAATGCAAAAAGGCAATCTAAGCTCAATTAACAGGTTTTCCGCTAGATTAAAAGGGTAGGTACAAAGAGAAGGTGATAGTCCACGGCAACTATTATATAATCTCGCGCGAATCAACAATCGTCCATTATCCTAATTTTGACAGGAGTGATTTTCATGGGTTCAACGGGGAAAGAGTTTCGTAAGCTGGTTGCTGAGCACCCACCGCTTCAAGTAGTGGGAACAATAAATGCCTACACTGCGATGATGGCAAAAAAGATAGGGCACCAAGCAATCTATCTATCTGGCGGCGGCGTTGCTAATGCGTCTTATGGGTTACCCGATTTAGGGATGACTTCTTTAGACAATGTGATCGAAGATGTTACGCGAATCACGGCAGCTTGCGATCTACCCCTTTTAGTCGATGCTGATACAGGTTGGGGTGGTGCATTTAATATATCTAGAACCACCCGCGGGATGATTAGAGCAGGCGCTGCTGGGATGCACATAGAAGATCAAGTCTCACAAAAACGCTGCGGCCACAGGCCGAACAAGGCTATAGTTTCATCAGCTGAGATGGTGGATCGGATTAAAGCTGCTGTAGATGCCCGAACAGATGAATCCTTTGTGGTTATGGCTAGGACGGATGCCTTAGCTTCGGAAGGATTAGAAGAAGCCTTAGACAGATCAAACTCCTTTGCCGAGGCAGGAGCAGATATGATTTTTGCAGAAGCCGTCACTACATTAGAACAATACGAGACCTTTTGTAGAAATTTGGATGTTCCCATATTAGCTAATATCACAGAGTTTGGGGCGACGCCAATGTTTAACTTGGAAGAGCTAGCTGCTGTGGGTGTCGGGTTAATACTTTATCCACTAAGCGCGTTTCGGGCTATGAATAAGGCTGCAGAAAACGTATATAAAAGCTTATTAGCAGACGGTACCGCTAAAAAAGTGCTCGAGACTATGCAAACTCGCAGCGAACTGTATGAATATCTTAATTACCACGACTTTGAGCAAAAGTTAGATGAGTTGTTTGAAGCCAAATAAACCTACCTTACCTAATATTTAAATTTGTTTACGGGGAATGTCCGATGACGGAGAAGAAAAAACTGAGTGGCGCTGGGTTGAGAGGACAAAGTGCCGGAGAAACAGCCTTATGCACGGTAGGCAAGACTGGCGCAGGTCTCACCTATAGAGGATATAGCATAGAAACACTGGCAGATAATGCGAGTTTTGAGGAAGTCGCGTATATGCTTCTATATGGGAAGCTGCCGAATGCTGCTGAACTGGCACACTACAAAACCCGACTAACTAGTATGCGAGCGCTTCCAGACGCATTAAAGGCATGTTTAGAATTAATACCAGCGTCTGCGCACCCGATGGATGTGATGCGAACGGGATGCTCGATGCTAGGTAACTTGGAAACTGAGGGTCATTTCTCTGAACAGATAGACAAAGTCGACCGCATGTTAGCCTTGTTCCCCTCCATAATAACTTATTGGTATCGCTTCAGTCACCAAGGTGTTCGGATTGAAACAGCGACCGACCACGACTCTATAGGTGCTCATTTCTTATACTGCTTGTTAGGAGAAGAGCCGTCGGAATTACACACCCGTGTTATGGATGTTTCCCTAATTCTTTATGCAGAGCACGAGTTCAACGCATCAACATTTACAGCACGTGTCTGTGCTTCAACCTTGTCTGATATCCATTCGACTATTACCGGGGCTATAGGGTCGCTTAGAGGACCTTTGCACGGTGGTGCCAATGAAGCGGCTATGGAGCTAATTGAACAATGGGCAAGCCCAGAAGAGGCTGAAAGAGCTTTGATGAAAATGCTGGCAGACAAAGCCAAAATTATGGGCTTTGGCCATGCTATCTACACCGATTCAGATCCGAGAAACGTTATAATTAAAAAATGGGCTAAAAAGCTATCTGAGACGGTGGGAGATAAAGTTTTATACCCCGTTTCTGAGAAAGTAGACGAGGTTATGTGGAGAGAGAAAAAGCTATTTCCTAATGCTGATTTTTATCATGCTTCTGCTTATCATTTTATGGGGATCCCAACTAAGTTATTCACCCCTATATTTGTGTGTTCCCGCCTAACCGGCTGGGCTGCACATGTTATGGAGCAACGTTCTAATAACAGAATAATAAGACCTAGTGCAGATTACACTGGTCCTGAGTCCTCAAATTGGGTCGATATCCAAGACCGAACTTAAATTTATTTTTTTTATTACTGTAAAATATGGAGAGCTTGATGAGCGCCAATGTTGATTTAACTGACCGACCTAACCCAGATCAAGAGTTAATTGATATCGCAATGTTCGTAGCTGACTACGATATTGATAGCGATATCGCTTATGAAACAGCTCGAAATTGTTTAATGGATACTCTTGGATGCGGTCTTTTAGCACTGCGTTTCCCTGAGTGCACTAAACATTTGGGACCAATAGTTGCAGGAACGACTGTAAAAAGCGGGGCACGCGTCCCCGGTACCTCACATGAAATGGATCCGGTGAAGGCAGCTTGGGACATAGGTTGTATTATTCGTTGGCTGGATTATAACGATACTTGGTTAGCAGCTGAATGGGGGCATCCTTCAGACAATCTAGGTGGAATACTAGCCATAGCCGATTATTTAAGTCGCGTAGCTGTGTCAGAAGGACGGCAGCCTTTAATGATGAGAGACGTGTTAACAGCGATGATCAAAGCTCATGAAATCCAAGGAGTACTAGCCTTAGATAATAGTTATAACCGAGTTGGCTTGGACCACGTGCTGTTAGTTAGGGTAGCAACAACAGCTGTTGTCACAAAAATGCTTGGAGGCACTAAGGATCAGATTGTAGATGCTGTTTCTCAAGCCTGGGTTGATGGTTGCTCGTTAAGGACATATAGGCATGCGCCAAACGCAGGGTCTAGAAAGTCTTGGGCTGCGGGAGATGCAACTTCGCGCGGTGTAAGGCTTGCTATGATGACTATGAAAGGTGAGATGGGTATCCCTACTGTTTTAAGTGCTCCAACGTGGGGATACTACGATGTTCTGTTCAAAGGAGAGAAATTTAAGTTCCAGCGTGACTATGGAAGTTACGTAATGGAGAATATTCTATTCAAAATCTCTTTTCCAGCTGAATTCCATGCCCAGACAGCAGCTGAAGCGGCCGTCATCCTTCATGAGCAAGTTAAAGACAGAATAGATGAAATAGAAAAAATAGAAGTAACGACGCATGAATCTGCGATACGAATCATTTCCAAGGTTGGTCCCATGGCGAACCCTGCTGATAGGGATCACTGTCTGCAGTACATGATCGCTGTACCATTGTTATACGGTGATCTAGTAGCGGAACATTACGAAACAAGCTTTCATGAATCTGACAGCCGAATTGATGTTCTACGAGACAAAATGGAGGTGGTAGAAGATGCTCGCTACTCTGCCGAGTACCACGATGTGGACAAGCGGTCTATCGCTAACGCTATCCAAATACATTTTAAAGACGGGACTTGTACTGATAAAATCGAAGTAGAGTACCCCATCGGTCATAAGAGACGGAGAGAAGACGGCATTCCTTTGTTGGAAAATAAATTTGGTAATAATTTAGAGACGCGCTTTCCGAGTTGGAAATGTCAGCAAATTATGGATCTGTGCTTAAACCAAGATAAGCTTGAGTCTAAGCCCGTACATGAATTTATGGACCTGTTTGCCATAAATTAATTGCTACGCCATTTGGATACATAGGGGCTGATTCAAATACAGCCCCTTAATCTATTTAGCTAAACCCGCAACCCAAAACCCTGCGAACATAGCGCAAACAAAAGCAATTGTCCCTGTAGTCAGAGAACTCACAGCTGTAAGAACAGGCCCAGGGCAAAACCCAACCAATCCCCAGCCCATGCCGAACATACAAGCTCCCAAAAGTAGCTTAGTGTCTATAACACGCTCTGTTGGTAGAAAAAAACTGTTCTCTAAAACAGGAGAGCTTCGGCGTAAAATTAGCTGATATCCTATAGTCGTGGTAATAACAGCTGCCCCCATAACAAATGCCAAAGTAGGGTCCCAATTTCCAAAAATATCTAAAAAACCTAGCACTTTCAAAGGGAGTGTCATCCCAGATAGAATTAAACCGACTCCAAAAACTATACCAATAAAAAAATACGATAAAATTTTCATAGCTGTCCAAGCTCCCATATATGTTGAGTCAGATACACCGTGGCGATAGCCGAGGCCATGAATGTGATTGTGGCGAAAAGAGAGCGCTTGGAGAAGCGCGATAATCCACACACCCCGTGACCGCTCGTACAACCATTGCCAAGGCGTGTTCCAACTCCAACCAACAGACCTGCTAGAGCGAGAATTTTTAGATCTGTTACTGGGCTATCAGCAAGAGCGTCTGGTATTAGTGTGAATGCAGTCCAACCTGCCAAAAAAAGTCCACAGACAAAGCTAATAGAATACTTCCGAGAATAGGACTGCCCAGAAATAATATTAGCGGCGATACCGCTGATGCCCAAAACACGTCCATTTAACAACAACAAAAGACTTGCCGCGAGACCGATGGTTGCTCCACCGAGGATCGCATTAGAATATTGTAATATGTACATACATTTTTCCTTATTAAACGTTTATAAAATAGTTGGCCAGCGCTTTCCGCGTATTAGAGCTTTCCAGTAAAGAACAGGCATTAAGTGCTTTTTTAAAAAGTACATTGAAAATCTTTCTTTTGCCTGATTAAAAGGAAAAGTTTCGCGTGGCTCTAATTGGTAGTCGAATTCAGCTAATACTGCACTGTTATATCCAGTGACTAATGGACATGAACTATATCCATCATATTCCGCACTCAGATTTCTCCCGTTTACATGTGCGAAAAAATTGTTTTTAAGTACCGGCATTTGTGCTCGTATAGCCGCAGCTGTTTTGGAAGTCGGTAAGCTACTAGCATCTCCCAGACTAAAAATATCAGGGTAAACTTCATGCTGTAATGTTTTCGCGTCGACACTCACGAAACCGGATTTGTTTCCAAGACCGCTGTCTTTAATGAATTTAGGAGCACTCATAGGAGGTGTTACGTGAAGTAAGTCATAATCTTCACAACGAGTCTCGCCAGTATCCATATTAGTAAAAACAGCTTCTTGAGACTCGCCGATAACTGCAGTCAAATTCCAGTTAAATTGTGTATCAATATGTCTGTCTTCACAGATACGATCCAGAGTCGCTTTATATTTTTCAACTGCAAATATAGATTTTCCTGCACAGAAATATCTGACGTCAATATTATTTCGAATAGATTTTTTCCTAAAATAATGCTCTGCTAAATACATTATTTTCTGAGGTGCTCCAGCACATTTTATCGGTGGAGGAGGAAACGTAAAAATAGCATTTCCCTGTTCTATACTTTGAATTGCGTTCCAAGTGCTATCGACAGTTGCATAGCTATAGTTACTGCAAACTCCATTTTTACCCATCGAAGCCTCTAAACCAGTAATTTTACTCCAGTCGAGATTTAGGCCGGCTGCTATGATCAAATAGTCATATGACATCGTCGTTGCGTTAGAAAATTCAATAGTCTTGCCTGCTGGGTCAATACTTTGAACAGATTCCTGCACCCATTTAGCTTTTCGTGGGATGAGTGTTTTCGTTAGAACTTGTGTTCGTTCCTTAGGGAACAGTCCTGCCCCAACCATCGTCCATTGTGGCTGATAGTAATGGTTGGCAGATGGATCAATTATCACCACATCTAATTCGTGACTACTCTTACACGATAATATTGAGCTAGCGATGGCTAAACCGCCTGTGCCAGCTCCGACGATGACTAAAGTTTTATTCATCTACTATCACCTTGGAATTATAAAAAAAATTCATACAGATCTACGTTAGTTTAGCTATTTTGACCCGCTGTTCTTTAGCATTTTGCAACTTTCTAGTAATGAGGTGGGTGCGAAATAATGTCTCAATGAAACCCAAATTTTTTTGTCAATTCAACAACACTAATTAAAATCGAAAACAGTATTAAGAGCCAACCAAATATTACCTTAAAATGCGCGTTTTCAATCTTTCCACTTAACCACGCACCTGTAAGGCTGCCTATGCAACAGAACACTGCTAAAACCGAGGCGTATTGTAAGTCAAAGGACGTATGTTGAACATAGCCGACTAAGCCAAAAGAAGCTTGTCCAGCCACAATACACAAAGACGTCCCAATAGCCAAAGCGGATGTTGTTCTTGCTAGAAGCAATAGGGCAGGGACAATCAAAAATCCTCCACCAACACCAATTGCTCCGGTCACAAGGCCGATTGTTAAACCGCTGAACAAAAGAAGAAAGGACTTCACTAATGAGCGATCTGACACGTAAGTTTCAGCGCTCGTCGTTTTGGAGAATGCTAACTTTAGCCCTGATAAGAGCATCAGCAAATAGAATGCAATCAAAATCAAATTGTTGGGCAAATACGCGGCCATAGAGCCGCCGATAAAGGCCCCAAGCATTGCTGGGAGACCAACAATGAGCGCTAGCTTCCAATCTATGGTTCTATTGCGAACGTGAAATATTAATGCCACCAAACTCGAAGAGGCGACTACGAAAAAGGAAATCACGATTGCTTCTTTTAGAGGAAAATGTCCGACGTAAAGAAGTAAGGGAACTGTAAGAATTGAGCCTCCGGCACCAATCAGCCCCAAGGTCAGTCCTATCAAGAGTATTGCTAACGCGACAGGTATTGTCATAATTGTTAATCTCTTTAAACCATTGGTTTTTTTAATATTATACTAATATAGAATATATATATATCTTTATCGCATATATGTTATATTAGACGTGTTGTACCGAACCGCGTCTAGTGAATAGCTGCCAGGAGGTGAGTGTCATATGACTGAGACTAAAGACCTATCTCGACGAAATTTTTTAAGAAAAGCTAGCCTGGTAAGTGGTGGGGCCTTAATGACCGGCAGTCAGCTTTGGGCTAATGAGAATATAGCCAACACCCCGCCTAACGTCCCCTCGTGGATGCGTAAAACAGGTAAAACGGTGGGAGCTGCTCCTTACGGTGTACCATCGCTGCACGAGAGCGATATTGTTCGTAAAACGGTGCCTTGGTTAACAGCGTCGCCTATCTCTTCTGTGAGCTTCTCTCCTTTACACGCGTTGAAAGGGATCATCACGCCAAGCAGCCTGCATTTTGAACGTCATCACTCCGGCGTTCCTGATGTGTCACCTGATGAACATCGTTTGATGATCCATGGCCTTTGCGACAACCCTTTGATCTTTGACATGGACGACTTGGCACGTTTCCCGTCCGTCACTGAGATACGCTTCATCGAATGTCCCGCAAACGGGGGGATGGAGTGGCGTGGTCCACAAATGGAAGCCCTTCAATTTACTCATGGGATGTTAAGTTGTAGCGAGTGGACTGGCGTTCGGTTGTCAACATTACTCGCTGAGGTTGGGGTTAAGAAGACCGCTAAATGGATCCTGGCAGAAGGTGCCGACGGGGCAGCGATGGGGCGGAGTATCCCAATTGAAAAAGCTTTAGATGATGTAATAGTAGCTTATGCCCAAAATGGGGAAATGATCCGACCTGAGCAAGGCTACCCAATCAGGTTAGTAAATCCA
>DGOV01000077.1 GCA_002390205.1 Proteobacteria bacterium UBA4457
CCAACTAGTTCACCAAGAAATAAATTTCCATACTCGTCATTTAGCAATGGTCGGAAGCGCTCGGCACGTTCATCAATCATCATCCAATCTTTCATTTCATAACAACCGGCGATGTGTGCAAGCTCTTTAGCACAGGCGAAATAATTCAGCGCACCGGCATCCATCTGCTGATCTCGGCTCCACCCCGCCATTTGAGTCCAAAGTTTAGAAGTTGCCTCCTTAACTTTCTCCGTCAGATTCTTGAAAGTAGCTGTCAATTCCTCAGGACTACCCATGCCAACTGGTAAATGACCATCTGTAAGATTGTCAGCAGTCCACAAGCCTATGGCTTTTATGTGCTCTGATTTAAGCTCCGGCTCTGCCTCAAAAGAACCCCAATCATCTAATAAGGTTATATGGGTATCCTCTACCACCATTGCTACAGTAAGATTATTATAATCAAGATCATTTGCCACATCGTCTAACCAAGGAAAGTCATATTCTGAAAGTTCTCGGAAGTCACGAATTAACATCTCTCGATTATCAGAAATCTTATAAGGCCCATGATTATGTATAGTTAGCCGGCTCTCACATGAGACAAGAAAACCATACTGCGCAACAGTAGCCATAAATTCCTGAGCTGCAGTGTGCAAGTCGTCGCCCACTTCGCACTCAAAAGCATCTGCATGAAACACCTGAAGTTTTTGCTCAGGAAATATCTGAGCTCTGTGTCCTCCTTGCTTGTTAGTGAGCCCCCCATTGTTTCGGTGCCAAGAAAGTTGGAATCGCTTCCAGAAATCCATCACATAAACGACATCTTCCACTGCATCTGTTGGCTTTATAACTCCCCAGTTTATGAGCATCTCGCGTCCTAGTAAATAAAAACATGGAATTGTCCACGCGAGTATCTTGATTCCTGAGTTGCGCGCTCTGTCGCCAACTTCTTCTGCAGACATGTTGGCTTCAATTTTCTTCAGTAGCTCCGGAAACCTATAAAAGCAATTGAGATATGAAAATAAAATGTATGCTGACACAGGGAATATTTTCGACTCTTGCACTGTGCGTGTCGCACATAGCCAGTATGTTTCATCAGAATTTTGCTGGATTAGATTATTAGTCTCCAATAATTGGCTGTATGTTATTTCCGGTTTTGACATTTAAGAATTCCTTTTTTCAATCGTGGGATCGCTAAGTTCTATAGCCGCCAAATTTTCGCTAACGTTGAAACTCCGCTTGCGTAATCATCTGCTGTTTTAGAAGGAGCTGTCACTTCAACCTCAATACGATCGTTGCTTTTTATTCCATTCAATTTCACATTCATCAAGCACGGGATGTTGTATTCTCTCGTTAATATCGCCAAATGAGACCGAGTTGTGCCGCCAGCGCATAGTACTCCGGAGAACTGTTCCAATATTGGGGCTGTTAATGTTCCTCCTGAGTCATCAACTATGGCGATAGTGTTTTCAGGAACGCCTTCCGTAAGATATTTAAGTACTTTATCGCTAGTACGAATGTACTGAGCAATACCAGTTAGATTATTTTCGTGATTGACGACATTATCCCCTGCTCCTCTTAACATTCGTCCAATATCATCACCATCCGCTGTCGGTGCATCTTCGTGCTCGAAAAAAAAGTCCTCGTTAAATAGGCCTGAATCTTTGTATGCTTCTGGCCGTTCTTGACTAGATGACATCGCCGAGGGCTCGAACCTATGCCCAAAGGCTAGCAGCCGCGCCTCTATGGCGCTCATATCAGCCTTTGTAACGAGAGACTCTTCGAGTTCAAATACAAAATCCTCCCAAGGGACGTCGCTATTTGAAAACTTTCTTCTTAGGAGATCTTTAACTGCCGAATTGTAAGCTTCTACAGGCGCAAACTCTGATTGATAACCATATTTATCAGTGTCGACATAAAGTTTTAACATTTTCTTCTCCCTCAAGCTGTATATAGTCTTCTTAATTCTGCCAGCCTTAGCTTATCTAATCCGAGGCCAGACTCTAAAAAATTATCCATAGAACCATAGACTGAATCGACAGTCTCAAAAGCGCTCTGTAAATACGACTCTCTCGTCTCCAGCAATGGCCAAATTAGTTTAACACCCTTCCCTTCTTCATTCGATACTCCATACTTTTCTAATACTCGGTCGACTTCTAATTCAGCAGGAAAATAGATTTTTGACAACATGAAGTCATATAAAACCGTTTCTTGTGGCACACCTAGTGCCCTTAGCAGCAAAGCAACACCGATTCCCGTCCGTTCTTTCCCTGCGGAGCAGTTAATAAGTAGAGCTCCTTTTGCACTGTGATTTAATAACTCGTCAAAAAAATTCTTATAGCTCTGTAAATTGTCGCTTATTAAATATGACATCATAGTTCGCATTGCCACCACCACTTCTTCTACATGTGTTGCCTTTTGAAAAAGCTTATGAAAATAGCGCGGGTCTCCTACCCCAGGCATTATCTCCAAAGTAATTAGCTCTGGATTATTAGGAAGCCTAGCATTCTCTTTCTCACGTTCTTCTACCAACCTAAAATCGCATACACGTCGGACATTAAGATTTGTAAAAAAATCCAAATCACTTTCTGTTAAATTAGAGAGATGTCCCGATCTGAAAATTCTTGACCAGCTGACTCTGCGTCCGCCAGTTGCCGCATACCCTCCGATATCTCTAAAATTAATTCCCCCACTAAAGCCCAGTGCTCTTTCAGCGCTAACAATTGAAAAGCCGCTAGAATCAGAGAGTCTGAAGTAGAAACGCTTACTTCCATTAGGGGCGATGACAGATGCAAAGCCCTTCCTTTCAGCTTGCTTCGACACAACGATAGCGTCGTCGTCAAAATTTTCGACATTTTCACTAATCTGCACAAGTAGTACACCTTTGAAAACACCAGCTCCCCATTCTAAAAGATATTTATCGATACCATTCTTTGTAATCCCTATCTGGCAAATACTGTCCATTTACACCTCTCCACAAAAACCATAAGCCGAAGTAACCCTAATCGACCTCATTGGTTATTATAAAATACGCTTTATGTTAATTTAAAACGATGAAAAATCAAGAATCGAGTCCCAACAATGTTGTCCGATATTTAAAGGATATCTTTTCCTCTAAATGCGAAGGTATTCACGACATTGAGGTCGGAATATATGGAGGCGTAAAAGGACGATTTACCCTGTCTATTCCACCTAGTTATGCACACAACACTCCGCGGCCGCTGGTTTGCATACTTCACTATGCCGGCCAACCCACACGTTTTTACGGACGGCCTCTTCTAGAGCAGCTGTACTTGGCGCCACTTGGCCATTTAGAACCGATCATCTTCGCCCCCGAATCGCTCGGCGGACAGTGGCACTCTGCCGAAAATGAATCATTTGTTATGAATATCCTCAATGCTGCGCTAAAGTCTTTTATGATAGATAGAAAAAAAATTACGATCTCCGGATATAGCATGGGTGGAGTGGGAGTTTTCCATTATATAAACGCGTATCCCGACGTTTTTTCTAACGGGATCCCGCTGGCAGGTTGTCCATCAGGACGGCTGGAACCTAAAACTCCCATCTTGATGCTGGCGGGTGTATCTGACGATATTTTTAGCTATGAACAGATCGAGAAGGAATGCACAATCGCGAATAGAAAAGGCTACCCTATAACCCTAGCATCAATATCAGCTTCTAACCACTATGACGTACAGTCGTTCTCAGCAGCTATGCCACGGGCAATAGCCTGGCTAAATGCGCAATGGAACCGTGAGCACTAGTTCAAGTCCTATTAGCTAGTAGTAAACCTCCAACAACGAGAGCTCCCCCTACTAGTAGGGAAACATCTGGTCGCTCTCCCAATGTAACTGCGGCTAAGGCTACCCCAAGAACAGGCACTAGGTTGAGATACATTGATGCTTTGGCAGTACCTAGTATTTTTATACCTTCGTAGTACCATAAAAATCCTACCCCCATAGTCAACACACCTTGAGACAGAAGGATGATAGGGATTTTAGGATCGGCCAGCAGAGCTTTAGTGGCAGGAAAATCAAAGAAAACAAAGGGGAGCATCAACATTCCTCCCGAGAGACACGTATATGCTGTCACAGTAATAGCCGGGTAATTAGCCAATAAAGGGCGACTTAAAACCGTGTATGCTGTCCAACCAGTAATAGCCACCAGAAACAGTCCTTCGCCTATACCCATGCCATTTTCAAGAAAACCCATGAAATCTCCATGGGTCACCACCAGGCCCGTTCCTAACAAACTTAAAGTAATTCCATATAGTGAAATCCGGGAAACAGTTCGTCTAAACACGAGATAATCGGCCAAGACAACCAAAGCAGGAATGACGCCATTAATAACCGCGCCCGTGCCTGCCTCAGTATATTCAAGTGCCTTAAACATAAAGAAATTGTGTATACAAAAACCGCACACTCCGAGCAAAATAAAATGCCAAAAAACCTCTCGGTTT
>DGOV01000013.1 GCA_002390205.1 Proteobacteria bacterium UBA4457
GGAACCCTATAAATGGTACCCACAGCGCGCGGGAAGGATAGATCTAATTTGGCCACGTATGGTCGAGACAGGTCGTATGAACGATCCGATGGTAAGGCAAGAAGTAGCGAAGCTACTCATGCTGTCTTGTACAGCTGAGTGGACGGCACAGCGAGCCAGAGCTGCTCAGGCACATGGAAGGCCGCAAGGTCCTGAAGGGTCATTAGGTAAATTGGCGTCGAGTCATTTGGCGCGAGCGGCCGCCAAGGTTCATACTTTAATCGGAAGTGCTGATGCGTTACTGAAAGGATCTGATGGCGCGACAAACGGAGTGATTGCTGAGATATTACTGTCAGTGCCAGCCACATCAATTGCGGGTGGAACTGACGAAATCCAGCGGAATATCATTTCAGAGCGAGTGTTAGAAATGCCGAAAGAACCGCGTATGGACGGAGGTGCGTTTCGCGATGTTCCAAAAAATCCGGCGCGCAAACGTTGAATTAGGGGGCTTTAGTCTGACCAATATTGTAAATATATGCATTGCAAGACTCCTTCGCCTTCTGATAACATCCGGACTTCAGTGTCTTAAATCTGCTTAAAGGCAGTTCGGAATATATTTGATGAGAAGACAAGCTACGGCTTTATTTGTTGCTGCCTTTCTAGGGCTGCAATTCCTATCTCTGCTGCACTCGGTTGAACATGGTCATAACGAACACGAACATAATGGTTCTGTTTGTCACGTTGCAACACACCTCGATAAAATTGAGTCGTGTGGTGGTACCGTAAATAATGATTCTGAATTTCCCAATACTCCGTCTCTCTTCGTCTTGCATGATGGAAGTGATGTAAACTTTCAACACCTCCTGAGAACTTCTTTACCACGAGCACCGCCCTCAGTTTCCTAATACTCATAGCTAATTCATTTTGAATAATTACTAGCGCTTAACTGTGCTAGTACATTTAATTATGTAGGGAACTAATATGTTAAGAATTAAATTTGCAGTACTAACGTGTCTGCTCGTCATACTCGGTAGCTCGCCTTTATGGGCAGCCTCTGATCAAGAAGTTGAATTACTGCGTGCGGAAATAGCTGCGATGAAAGCGGCTCATGAAGAGCGTATTTTACTGTTAGAAGCAAAACTGGAAGAAGTAGCAGTCGTAAAAGTTGCCGCAAAATCTGAGGCGAGCTCTGAAAAAACAATTGCGGTAGCTCCAATACGTCCTGCTACTAATCGTCGCCAAATCAAAAAGAACCTTTTCAATCCATCCATTGGGTTAGTATTCAATGGCCAATACACGCAACATGAAACAGCCGAGGGCGAAATCGCAGGATTTGCTGTCGGGCATGAAGGTGAGCGAGGCGGAGAAGGATTTGCTATTGATCATACTGAACTGACTTTCTCATCAAGTATTGATGATAAATTCTTTGGAAGCTTAACAGCGGCAATAGTAAAGCATGAAGGGAAGACGGAAATTGAGCTCGAAGAGGCCTTCATTCAGACTATGCCTGGTCTTGGTTTGCCCACTGGCGCTAGTATTAAAGCGGGTAGATTTTTGGCCACAATTGGTTACTTGAACGAACACCATACGCATACGGACGATTTTACCGATCGACCACTGCCGTATAGAGTGTTCTTAGACGGTGGTTACAACGACGATGGATTGCAGGCTACTTATGTGTTGCCAACGAATTTCTATGCGGAAATTGGTGGTGGTCTGTTCCGGGGTGATGACTACCCTTTTGGTGGTAGTGATGGCGAAGGCATCGATGCTTGGACTGCTTATGCTCGAACTGGTGGTGACATAGGTGAAAATCAAAGCTGGAGATTGGGTGGTTCTGTACTATCTGGTAAGTCCACTACGGGTAGAGAAAGTAACCATGAACTAGTGAGCTATGTCGGCGATACTGATTTGTATATAGCTGATGCCCGATACACTTGGGCTCCTACAGGAAATGCGACCAACCAAGAGTTTGCCTTACAAGGCGAATTCTTCTGGAAAGAAGAAGACGGTTTTTATTCTGATGCTGAGTCTGGAGCAGACAGTGTCTTGATGGATGATTCGTCTGAAGGCTGGTATACGCAGGCGACTTACAAGTTTGCTCGTAACTGGCGTTTTGGCGCGCGATATAGCCAACTAAACGCGGCAGATGTGCCTACTGGATTGATTGGTAGCCATTTAGATGGGGAAGGTTATAACCCTAAAGCGTACACGGCGATGTTCGATTGGACGAATAGTGAGTTTAGTCGTGTAAGATTGCAATATAACAGAGAGGAGCTTGCTAGTGGGCAGGATGATGATCAGATCATGCTTCAGTACATCATGAGTATTGGCGCACACGCTGCTCATAAGTACTAGTGAGATATTTTCTCAGTAGAGGTCTGTTAATGATGAGCGCAGCATTTTTATGCTGCGCTTCTTCTAATGCGATGGCTGCCCTAGAAGTTTTCGCTTGCGAGCCTGAGTGGGCGTCTTTAGCATCAGAGATTGGCGGAGACAAAGTGAAAACTTTCTCTGCAACTCATGCTCGGCAAGATCCTCACTTTATCAAAGCCCGTCCAAGTTTAATATCGAAGGTAAGAAGAGCGGATCTGATCGTCTGCTCGGGGGCCGACTTAGAGATTGGTTGGCTACCATTATTGCTGGAGAGAGCCGGCGCCGATGTGCAGCGCGGTGCAGTAGGTAATTTGATGGCGTATCAGTATGTGCCGTTGATCGAGATCCCTACTATTGTCGACCGAAGTTTGGGTGATATCCATGCGGATGGAAATCCACACATTCATCTTGATCCACGAAACTTACTTCGGGTGGGTAAAGAACTCTTGAATCGACTGGTCTTGATAGATGAAGGAAATTCAGACTTTTATAAGTTACGGTACGCACAGTTTGAAACTAAGCTGAATACTGCGATAGTGAGGTGGCTTGAAGAAGGTAAGCAGATAAAGGGGATGCAAGTCATGACTAAGCATAAGTCTCTTTCCTATCTGATCAATTTTTTCGGGTTAGAAGAAGTAGCAAGTCTTGAGCCTAGGCCTGGCCTTCCTCCTACGTCTTCGCATT
Organism: Proteobacteria bacterium UBA4457; assembly: GCA_002390205.1. GTDB lineage: Bacteria > Pseudomonadota > Gammaproteobacteria > UBA4457. The sequence goes on from DGOV01000013.1 coordinate 3,040, forward strand.
TAGCTAAAATATTAGAGTCTGTAGGCTCTAAAAATGTGCGGGCGATTATCCGTGCTCCCTACGAGTCTGATAGAGGCATAGACTGGATAACATCAAAGACCGGAATTAAAGACATAATCATCCCTTACACTGTGGATGGCGATGACAACAGTGGCGATTTATTCGCTCTTTTTGACCGATCTTTGGCGATTCTAAAAAGTGCACTTTAGTGAAATCTGGATAATTGTGGGACCCGCGCTAGTCGCGGGTCTTATGATTGCCCTAACACATGCTCCGCTCGGAATCGAGGTGGTGCGACGCGGTATCATTTTTATCGATTTAGCTATTGCTCAGATTGCTGGGTTGGGTGTAATAGTCGCGGAGATTATCTTTGATGATCCCTCAGCTCTTATAGTTCAAGCTATAGCACTATCTTTGGCGGTCATTGCAGGTGTTTTCTTTCACAAGATGGAAACAGTTGCCCGCGATAATTTAGAAGCGATTATTGGTGTCTCTTTTGTTCTCGCCGCTTCTACTGTATTGCTCGTACTCGCCGGAAGCACACATGGAGGTGAAGATCTTACACATCTACTTGGAGGACAAGTTTTATTTGTGACGTGGGAACACGTATTAGCTCATGGCTTTATCTACGTATCCATCTTAGCTATCTGGTTTTCTTATCCAAAAATTCGAACTGGGATTGGTTTCTATTTAATTTTTGCACTTGCTCTGACTTCTTCAGTCCAGCTAGTAGGTGTCTATCTTGTTTTTTCAAGTCTCATTTTACCTGCGCTAGCTGCGTTAGGTACAAGACGTCCGCACGTCGTCGCCTGGAGTTGTGGTATGACGTCTGTGCTACTGGGCATGGCATTTTCCATCTTTATTGATTACCCGTCAGGACCAGTGATGGTTGTTAGTTTTGTTTTAGTTACCGTAGCGTTTGTCACTAGCAGGAGGTTCTTTATTTGTAAAACGACTACTTAGCGTTTTGCCTATAATTTCACAATGATAAAAACTCAATTAAATTCAGATAAATTAGCTGTAGTGGTTTCTTTAATATGCGTTGTTCATTGCTTCGCGGCTCCCACTATCCTCATTTTTGTGTCCACCTTTTTTCCAATTTCTTACGAAAATGAACTGGTGCACATATCGTTACTTATGATAGCAGTCCCCGTCAGTGTGCTGGCTTTGGCTCTTGGATATAAAAACCACCAAGCTACTTCCTTTTTCTTTATAGGGTTAGTCGGATTGTCTCTATTAGTTTTTGCAGTGTCTTTGGGTGAAAACTTTTTAGGGGGATTTGGTGAAAAAAGCTTAACTTTGTTGGGTTCAACTATCGTTGCCTACGCCCACTTCAAAAACCATCAGATCTGCGTCAAGTTGAATTGTGCTTGTCACGAGAATACGTCTTAGCGGAGTAGTTGAGATTATCTAAAGCCTTTTTATTGTTATTCAAGTAATCTCGATAAGACTGACGAGTCTCGCGATGTAGTGTGTGGGAATTTGATAATCACACCGTCTGACAGGTTTCCCAAGGTGGCTAGGGTAGCCTGAAAAAAGATCTAAAAAATGTCTAAAATATAAACTAATTCACTTACTGAATAGTTTTAGCCCGCGTGATGAAGGAAGGTTTCTAAGCATAAGGTTGCTCCTGGGGGTTTGGACGTTTATCCGCTTAGGGATCTGATAGAACACAATTTTGTTGTGTCGGCTTTGTTATGCTAGGTAAGCTACCATACGTCAGCTTCAGGGAGCTAATGATAATGAGAAATTTAATTGAGTCCAAAATAAGGTCTGCGGTGACTGGAGGAGTAGAACTGCTCGCCGCTTGGAATCGAAAACGTATGCCGGCTTTACCTAGGGAAAACCCATATTTGTCTGGCATCCACCGGCCCATGAATGAAGAAAAAACTTTACTAGAGCTTGACGTGAACGGGCAGATACCCGAGTCATTAAACGGACAATATCTGCGGATTGGGCCGAATCCGTTGAATCACCCTGATCCTAATAGCTATCATTGGTTTTTAGGCGATGGGATGGCGCACGGTGTGCGTATCGAGGGTGGTAAAGCGCTCTGGTATCGTAACCGCTGGATACGTTCTAATGCAGTTAGCAAGGCGTTGGGAGAGCCAACATCTCCTGGGTCACGCAACCCTCGAGCTGACAATGCAAACACTAATATTATCCGAGTCGACGGACGAACATTTGCAGTTGTTGAGGCAGGTGGGTTTCCTGTGGAAGTTGACAGCAACTTGGAAACTATCCAGCACACCTCTTTTGATAACACTTTAGGGGGATCATTTTCGGCACACCCACATTTGGATCCAGAAACTGGTCAGATGCATGCCATCTGCTATGACGCTATGGTTAAAGATACAGTTTGGCATGTGGTCTTAGGCGCCGATGCAAAAGTAGTTCGAAGGGAGCCCATTGCCGTAAAAGACGGTCCTTCCATCCATGACTGCGCTATCACTAAGACCTATGTCTTGGTATTCGATTTGCCTGTAACATTCTCTATGCGGTCCGTCATCGCAGGCCATGGGTTTCCTTACAAATGGAACCCTAAGCACCAGGCACGAGTTGGGTTATGTCCTCGCTCTGGGCGTGGCGACCAGACTATTTGGTTTGATATTGATCCTTGCTACGTCTTTCACCCAGCGAACGCTTATGAAACGAATAAAGGTGACGTGATAGTCGATGTGATCGCTCATGAGACGATGTTTGCGACTAGCACTATAGGTCCCGATTCACGTCGATCGAGGCTAGAGCGCTGGACATTAAAAGCGGGGGCCTCGCAAGTGGAGCGCAGAGTACTGCACGATCATAACCAAGAGTTCCCCCGTTATAACGAATCATATACATGCCATTCTAATCGGTACATCTATTCGGTGTCGCTTCCAATGGAAACCACGACAGAGATGCTGAGCATGTCAGGGTCAGTGTTGTTTAAAAATGATTTACAAACAGGTGAAGTGTCGGAGCATGATTTCGGGGTAAATCGTCACCTTGGCGAGTTTGTTTTTGTGAGTAAGACGGACAGATCTGGAAAGAACGATAAAGTGCTTGAGGACGATGGATGGCTCATGGGCTTTGTGATTGACTCAGTGGCGGAGGTGACTGATTTGGTTATTCTCGGAGCACAGGATATATCTGCCGCGCCCTTAGCAGCGATAAGGATCCCGCATACAGTACCTCCTGGTTTTCATGGAAATTGGGTTTAAATTGGAAAAACTCTTAAGTACGCTATACCTTTCGTAAAATATTTTTCCGGAGTTATTCTCAACTTGAAAAATACACTCCTCAACAAGAGGAGATATTCGATCTCATCAAATCCCTCAAAGTATCTGGTCTTGGATATAGGAAGATTTCTTTTAACTTTCTTTCTCAAAAGAACTCTGACAGACTTAGTCGACGGTACTTGGTCCCTGTGAATAGTCAGGGACAATATGAAAGAAGTCTTGCGCAAGATCGGTCTCGTAGCAGCCTAGCTTACATTAGGGGAAATGATAAATGGTTGAGAGAATGGAAAATCTGGTAAAGCGGGATGGACGTTGGTTCAAGAAGTTCACAGAGATTCCGTTCACTGGACAAATAATTGAGCACCACGACAATGGACAGTTGAAAGAAAAAGGTAACTACAGGAACGGCGAGAAAGAAGGTGCGTGGTCTTTTCACCACGACAATGGACAGTTGAAAGAAAAAGGTAACTACAGGAACGGCGAGAAAGAAGGTGCGTGGTCTTTTCACCACGACAATGGACAGTT
>DGOV01000009.1 GCA_002390205.1 Proteobacteria bacterium UBA4457
GGGAGCTGCAAAAATGAAGAAAAAGCTGGGTACAGGGCTTTATATCGCTAAAGCTACGCCTAAGTTAATACAAGAATGGACTAAAACTACGTCTTCGATGATTAACTTTGGTAAGCAGGCCGGTGTTTCTACTGAAGGTGCATCTGGCGACGAGATGGAAGGCTAGCATCGCTTTAACACTGCCATCTGAAGGGAAATAAAAATGAAAATAAATTACCGATACCTTGTTGGATTTATATGTGCCATTACTTTGAGTTTCTCTGCAAGCCTAATGGCGCGAGCACAACTCGAGTTTGTCAATGTAGAAACTAAAGGTGTCGGTGATTCCCTTCAGGAAGCGGTTAACGCAGCCGTTGCTGAGGCGATAGGCCGCGTCAATGGTAAATCTGTCGCGGCGAGTAATGCTATTAATAAGGTTACGAAGTCTGCCAGCGACGGCAAGAATAAATCTTTCCAGTCCTCCACTGATATGCAACGTCAATTCAGTGAGGCAACCAATGGCGTTGTTGACTCCTATCGAGTGCTGTCGGAAACTCAAAACGAGCGTGGGCAATACGTAGTTATAGTGGATGCCAAAATTGCTAAGTTAAAACTGTCAGCATCTGCAAGTAGATTAAAAATAGCGTTAATACCTTTCTCCGGCTCAGAGGTTTTTGCTCGTAATTTTTCTAATTCTCTGGTTGGTAAACTGGTGGGGTCCAGGCGGTTCACTGTGCTGGATCGTCAAAACATGATTGCTATCGCTGGTGAGCGATCATTGGCAGCAGCTAATGCGCTTACCCCAGTCTCTGAGCTAGCCAGACTCGGCAGTACCCTAACAGCTGATTACATCATTGTTGGCCAAGTTGAAGATGTGGACAGCCAAATCCGGGAAGTATATTTTCCCACAATTAAAAAGACATTCAAGATTCCTGAAGGAAAGGCTACCGTCAGTTTTAAAATAATAGATGTTGCGACAAGTCAGGTAAAGTTTGCAGACAATACCATTCTTGGCTTTGATCGAGACTCTTTCGAAAAAGCAATGGGCGCAGGTATGCGACCAAGTCCAGACATTGCCATGGCGGAGATTGCTAGCTCCAAAATTGGCACTAAAATTCTTGATGCCATATATCCAATTATGGTCGTCTCAGTAAATCGCGGTGTTTTCACCTTAAATCAGGGCGGCGATCTTGTCGAAGCTGGTGCCGTTTACGGCGTTTATGAGCGTGGCCCCAAGGTTTTTGATCCCTATACTAAGGAGTCTTTGGGCCGAACTGAGGCAAAAGTTGGAGAGCTTAAAGTTGAGCGTGTAACACCAAAAATGAGCTCGGCCAGCCTTTCAAAAGGTGACCTTTCTACATTTGATGATTTCAAGGTCGGAAGGTTTGTCTGTCGGCTCGAAACACCTGCGCCATCGAGGGCTCAGCAAAACGAACGCAAAGTTAAAGAAAAAATTAAAAAGAAAAAGTCTGAATATGATGATGACTGGTAGAAACTTACAAAATATAAAATGGGAGATATAGGATGAAGAACTTCGGCGAATTAAGCTTGAGACTTGCACTGACAATGGCTTTTGTCATCGCCTCCAATGCCTTTTCAGACGATGGTGGTAACGCAGCTGTTACAGAGTTTCAGGACGGCAAAGTAGAGGCACCTCGTGGTCTGAGTTCATCACAAAAAGCAGGCAACGTGCTACGCAAGCTAGCACGGGATAAAGGCTTCAAAGTAGGGGGTTGGGACGACAAAAAGAATCGTATCATGGTTATAAAACAAACCGGCGAGGCCATTGACGCCTATGACCCTGATTTTCTGCAAAAGCGAGAAGCGCTTGCTATCGAAGCCTCTTTGCTTGCTAAAGCTACGATCATTGAAAGTTTCACCACGACTGCAAGTGCTGAAAATATACTATCCGTGCCTGGCAACCCCATTGCCAAACAGCTAGAGGCAGAGCAGAAGCAAATTAAGGCTATGGAAGCACAGGCTCAGAAGTTTTATATGCAGGCTCAAAGAGAAACATCGGTTTTGTTGTCAGCCTATGATCAAGCACAGGCGGACGAGTTACGAGGGGTTACCTTTGGGGATCGCTTAAATTCTTTATTAGAAGCGACCATAAAAAAGCTTGATGAGACCTTTGATTCTCAGCAAATTACTGAAGATAAAAAGCAGCGTCTTAGTGACGTGAAAATGAGATTAGATAAAGCCAGAAAGATAGAAGATGAAAAGCAGAAGCTTCTAGAAGAAGTGCAGAATAAAATTGCAGAGCTGCAAGGACAGGTCAAAAAGGAGACCCGCTCAGCGATAGAGACCACTTCCAGCATGCCACTGTTTGGTGCCACTACGCTGATGCAGGTCGAAAGCTATGATGATTTGCGCGGCCAATATAATATTGCTTCCCTTGTTGTCTGGAGCCCTAAGCTTGAATTAGAAGCCAGAGGTATGTTGCTTGGTGCGGGCAAGGGAAAGCCAAGAAAGAATAAAATCTCCATCGATGAATGGTTAGACAAGCAAAATCTCTCTTCAATGGTTGGAGCGCGGCGTTATCTTGCCAGTGACGGCTCCACGAATTTTATGGGAATCTCAGCAGTAGAGTATGATCCCGACGACTCTGGCAGTTACTCAATGTTGGAGGAGGAGGCGATCCTTTGGGCTAAGCAGGCAGCTATTTTGAGCTTAAAAGCCTCTGTCGAGTCGGTTAAATCAGCTGAGAGGCTCAAAAGAGATATCCGTGGTGCTGATGGTAAGGTGGAGTCTAAAATCCTCAAGGATTTCTCGGCAAATATCCAGGAGTCGGTCAAAAACTTAACTATTCGCGGATTGGAAACGCTAAGAATAGAAGAAACAGTGCATGAGCCTACAGGGAAAAACATAATTGTGGCTGTAGCAAATGTAAACAGTGCTCTAGCGGTTAAGGCGTCTGATATTATGAAAGACATGTACGCCACCCTAAAGGAAGTTAATGCCGATCAAAGCTTTATTCAGGGTGAGGAAGCTGGCATGAAAGCCGAAGCTGACAAAACGCTTAATAACAAAGCGATTTTTGATGCGGGCGTAGCGTCTGGCTCAAATCAGGTTGCCACTGAATATGACAACCGAGCAGATGATAGAGCTTCGATAGGCAGAGCGGAGTCGCAGCAGAGTAAAGAATCCATAACTGAGGATAATTCGGGTTCATCAGGTGAAAGTCAGTCTGGTTCATGGGCGGGCGACATTGAGGTTGATGACGACTTTTAAGTTGGCATGGCTGCTGATAGTCGGCGTGCTTTCTTTCAGCAGCTCTTCCTCCACCTCATCTTCCTGGGACATTTTGTTGCTGGAAAACCAATCTAGTCTAAATTCGGTTGGCTATTTT
>DGOV01000029.1 GCA_002390205.1 Proteobacteria bacterium UBA4457
ACCGATATTAAAGACAGTTAAGTCATTGATTTATATACTGAATGGCATTGGCTTTTAACCAATTGGTCGCGCGTTCGAGTCGCGCACGGCCCACCATCTTTCCTAAAGTTTGAATCTACAGCTGCGACTAACCTATAATCGTCACAACAGTCCTTTGAATTAATAAAAAGTTGAATATCATCAATTACTAATTACATAGCTAAATCTCTAGTGAAATTTAGCTGCGAGGTGCGGGAGATTTAAATGCGTACTAACTATCAATTCAAATCTTTTATTCAAGCGGTCTTGTTGGTATTTCTACTGACAATGGCGAATTTAATAATTGCTAATGAGCAACGACTCAAGCCTTTGCTGAATGGTGCGTTTGAACTCCAATCCAATAGTTACAGTGAAGAGAAAATGGCGGTCTTTAATCGTCATTTTTCTGATTTGGAAGCTATTTTTGGTAACTCTGAGACGTTCTTGACAGTCGTAGAAAGAGCAGAGTCAATTACTGATGTTGCGTCAATTGCTGTATGTGAGCTAGTGCCAGATAACTGCTCAACTAATGAACTCCTCAACCTTATTGCAAATCTTGAACCCTTTAGCGATGAAAATACTGGATATCGATCTATAGAATTTGTCTCTAATAGCTCTATTAAACAAATTATATTTTTGGACGAGGTGGATCTTTATCAGAACGAACGTTCAGCGCTTGCTTTTCGTGCGTTTTTTAAGCAATTTTTCAAGCGCCAAGAACGGTTAACTAAGCCTATCCCAAAATGGTGGACTGATGGGCAGGAAGAGTATTTAACAAAAACATTACTGGCGAGTTTGTTCTTTGGGGAACCCTTTGGTGAGTTCCATAAAAGAGTTTCATTTGAAATCGCTGGGCGGGTCCTTGATCTAGCTCCTCTAAATGTTTTAGAGGCAAACTATCTGGATATCAGTATTTCTGGAATTATGAAGCTGGTGCATGACTATGGGATGAGAGCAGTATTTATTGACTTTTATGATAAGTATTCCTCCAGTTCTAATTGGGATGAAGCTTTCGAGGAACAATTTGGTGTTTCTCCGTCACAATTTTCGGCATCACTGGAGCTAGTTACTAGAGAGGGTTTAGAACTGAGTTTGCTCCAAGAGCCCAATGACCTTGTAGACAGTCTCGAGGAGCCATGGCGTGCAGATGAGCTTACCGCACGGAGGTTGTTTGATTTAGCACCTTTCCAACTATTGGCGACTTTACCATATACAGTTATCGAGGGTTGTAATGCTTTTCATCAGTTGCTCATGGAAAGTCATGAATTTGGCGATTTTAATGGAGATGGTTACCAGGATCTCATATTTACACTAAACGAAAATATGACCACAAGAACATTGGGTTGCAGTTTCCCTAATCGTGTTGTGGTAGTTTATGGAGCTGAAGGCAGTGTGACTCCTGAAGTGGTAGTAGTAGATAGTAATCAGTTGGGTGCGCGAGATACGGTGGTAGCAGATATTAACGATGATGGCGCAGACGATCTCCTGGTTGTTGGCGCAGGACATAAGGAATTTGGTGGCCCATCAATCAGTGGAATCAGTTTGTACTTAGGCAGTGATACAGGGTTAGTTAACAAAACGCCGACCTTAGAAAATCAGTCAGATCTAACTTTGGATGATATGACGGCAGAGTTCGCAAGTTATGGTGATGTAGATGGAGACAAGGTGCCTGAATTTTTCTTGCTTGGAGTTAGTGCCGGTCTTTCTTGGTCTAGGCCACTACTGATCGGTTGCAATGAAGTATGTATAGCTCGCCATCCTGCAGGATACAATGCTGCTACTTATCAAAAGTATGAAAGTATTTCTGTCTACAACGGGGCTCTAGTTGACCTTGATCAAGACAATGATCTAGATATTCTAATGAATATCGAAGTGGAACCAGACTCAGTTATTGATGAACCTTTTGTTTCACGGCGCTACACAAATGCAGCTTTTTATCAGACAGAAGACGAATTCGATACGGCTTCTCCGCCAGTAGAATTAGATATGGGTTTTCGTCTTAATGAGAACACTATAGTACCTATTTCAGAACCAGGAAATCCTTATACCGTTAATATTGATGCAACACACTATTGGGAAACTGAATTGGTAGACTTATCAGGGGATGATGAACTTGAGTTTGTTGCACTTGAAAATAATCAGTTTCATATAACCAACCCAAGGTTTCTGATATCGATTTACTCCCGGGATTCAGTGACTGACACGTTTACCTTGAGTCAGTATCAACCCGAAGATACGGGTGCAGTTCATGACCAAAATTTCCAATTCAGAGACCTAAACGGTGATTCGAAACTAGATATTGTTTCCACATTGAAACCTGGGATGTTCACCAACGATGTAATAGCTTTGCATAAGAATCTTAATCCAGGCTGGTCATTGTCGACGAAAACGTTCAGTAGCTTTATGCAGGAGAATAACTGTAATCGAATCTACACGCCCGATCTAGATGCGGATGGAAATTTGGATGTCATCCTGACATGTGCTAGAGCAGATAACCTTGAGGTCTATTACGGTAAAAATATGTTATTACCTGATAGAGATAATGATTTTGTACCTGATATCAATGATGTCTATCCTCTCATTTCTGTTGGCTCTTTAATTGACACAGATAGTGATGGAGTTCCAAACGAGTGCGATCAAGCATGTATTGAAATGGGTATGTCAGCTGATACCGACGATGATAACGATGGTGTGGCTGATGAAAATGATAGTTCGCCCATTGACCCAACTAATGACTCAGATGGTGATGGTATTGCCAATAATGTAGATGCTTACCCAGAGAATGACCTGTATTCAAAAGACACTGATAATGACGGTATGCCAGATTCCTGGGAAATCAAGTATGGGCTTGACCCACGTGATTCCTCTGATGCTACAAGTGATCAGGACAATGATGGTGTTTTAGCATTAGATGAGTTCTTAGCGGGAACGATACCGTCAGGCTCTATTGATTTGGATGGAAACGGTGAGTACGACGCCCTTACAGATGGTCTTCTTCTACTTAGAGGTATGTTCGGGTTAGATGGTGCTGCTCTTACTGGTGGAACGCTAGCTTCAAATGCAACTTACACTGAATCAGTGGACATCGAGTCTCGTATCGAAACGCTTGGTGATCTTGCAGATATCGATGGAAATGGTGATATTGATGCTCTTACAGATGGCCTGCTTATTCTGCGTTACCTGTTCGGTTTACAGGGCGATACGCTGATTAACGGTGTAGTGGCAGAAGACGCTACTAGAACCACTGCAGAAGAGATAGAGGCGCATTTAGAGACCTTAATGCCTGCGCTTTAAGTTGGTACTAGATCGGGGTGTTTTGCCATTGACACAAACGGCTAAGCAATTGATTTAAATAGGATAGAACTGGGCTAATTATCAAAGTTCAAGTTAGCTAAGTCATGTTTGTCTTTGTTAAACAAAAAGACCGAAATCAACATTATCAAAGCGATTATAGGTTGGAAAAATATCTAACATTTCTGATTCTGAAATACCGAACCACCTTGCTAAATTTGCACCGTATTGTTCCACTGCAAATTGCGGTATGAACGCTGATTGATAAGTGTCTGAAGAATCTATTGCGAACTCTGGGAGGTTGCCAATAACTTGGCCGCCTAGGACAGGTGTGCCCATGACAAACTGGTGTCCACCCCAACCATGGTCAGTACCATTAGAATTAATAGTAAGGGTACGGCCAAACTCAGATTGCGTAAAGGTAACTACTCGGTCGTCTATGCCGCGACTTTCAAGGTCTGTTTGAAAAGACTTCATCCCGGCAGACAAAAGCTTCATAAGCGCTGGAAAAATAGTTGCTTGGTTATCATGCGTATCAAACATCCCAAGTTGAATAAAAATAACTTGCCTTTGATGCCCAAGAAATGGGGCGATCTCAATTAACTCTGCTGCACGTTTCAGTTGTGCATTAAAGCCTTCAGCTTCACTATCTACCGCTACATTTCCTGTTGTCGAAGGGTAAGAAACTGCAGTTTCGGATGCGGTTTGTAATCCTCTCTTTAAAGCTTGGTTGCTATTCATTGCTGAATTCACAACCTTTGTATAGCTTTCATCAAGACTAGTATCGCTTCTGTTAGTCAATTTATTAAACATGTCGCGTAGCGGCAAATCGCTATTTGTTTCCCAATCAACATACTGGCTAAGATTTTGAATTTGACCAGCATTAACCACAAATGGATCTAACTTATTCCCTCTGATAAATTTTCGAGTTTGTTTTAGGGAGATATTATTAGGTACTAATGTACCGTCATTATTGAATGCCTCAATAAGTCGCCCCCCCCATCCAGTTCGCTCGTTCACACTGACAAAGCCGGTTTGCCAAAGGGCCTCGTGGTCTGAATGCGAATTCATAAAGGGCGGGAGTACAGCTTTGTTCGCTTGAATCATTGATAGTGTCGTTGGCTCTCTAAGCGGACCAACATTTGAAACGATAGATAATTTTTTATCATTAAACAAACTGCTAAAAGAACTAACAAAATCAGGCAAGCCAAATCCGTCCAAATTCTCATTGTTAGACACCAAAGGATTAATTGAGCTTTGCTCATAACTTAAGTTTTGTCGAATTTTTTGGTACTGGTTATACTCTGAATTATTAGTAGGCACAAAAAGGGAAATAGAATCGGCACCACCTTGGAGATTGACGCAGACAAGAGTTTTGTAGTCGTTAACTGATTTTGTCGCATTGACGAAATTTGAATCTAAAGCCATGCCAAAGACAGGTGACGAATGCGACGCGCACACTCCAAAAGCTGAAAGCCCTGATTGCAAAAACTGTCTTCTATCCATTTTGCTCCTCCTATCTTTGAACCTTAAATTCAGGTGTTGTCGCAATTACATAAATGAGGTCGATTAAAAACTGATGTCGCTCCATTCTGTCAGTGAAATCCTCACTCCAAGCTGGGTCTTCTCCATCAAATACTTGAGTGTATTCTGGGTTTTCGGAAAACGATAACAGATGAGATTTATAGTCCGAGTCCATTCTATTTCCTGTCATATATAAATTTAAAAAATCTAACACGGCTGGATATCCCTCTACCTCCCAAATTTCATCTAAGTGTGTGAAGTCATAAGTTAGTGTAAATTGATCTGGATCTCGGCCATTATTTATAGCATGTGACCATAGTTCCTTTGTGGTCAGCCACCGGAACATCTCTACATCATTAACAATGCTTGCTTCTGTTGTAATTTGTAGTTCTGGCGCAACAAATCCCAAATCAGAAATTTCACCATTTGGAGCAAAATTTGGCCTGAAGAAGTTAAACACACTTTCAGAGTCAAGTACTTGTTGTGACGGCGCGCCAGCCACCCTCATCCACCGATGTGTTCCCCATAATTGGTCGGCGCTTACTGTTACTGGTATTTCTTGGTTAATGCCAATATTGAAGAGGCGATTAAGGTGGGTTATTGCTAACGCGGGTTCTTTGACTTTCCCGTAAAGGGGTATTTCTGCCATTTCAGGACTTCTTGCTTCAGGATCAAATAATACTGCCTTTACCGTTGCGCCCAAATCACCACGAATCCCTTCCCCATTATTATTGAATACGGCGCTCACACGACTTATATAAGCTGAAGAGGGGTTACTGGTCACCATTTGTCTAATTAGGTGCATTGAGAAAAAAGGTGCTAAATTTGGATGATTAAACAAACTATCGATTACTATTTGCACATCTTCTTCTGCTCTTTGCCCAGGGGGAATATAGTGCCCACGTAGAAGCCGTTTTTCGGTTTTTTGATGGATATAGTCAAAAGCAACCATAGGTTTTGTAGAAATATCCATCGGGAAACAAGCTATGCTGCACGAAAATTCGTTTTCTGGATTTGTTTCAAAACCAGTTGTATCGTAATACCAGCCAGTTAGAGCGGCTGCATATTGAGTTATTGTTTCTTGGTCGTATGTTTCAATAGCTTCTCCGCTCGAGTTTACTTTGACTGAGCCATCTTGGTTTAATTCTCTTAAGCCAATTGTAAAAAGCTGCATCACTTCTCTTGCGAAGTTTTCGTCTGGGCGAATATTATTTTCAGGATCGGCCTTTTGATTGCCCATCATATTTAAATAATGACCCATCGTTGTATGTAAGGTCACATCCTCCAATAAATTCCGAAAGTTCCCCAACGCGTTTTCTCCAAGAGTATCCCAATAATCGGTAAAGGCGATTTCTCTGTGGCTTAGATCCGTTTGTTGAGATACGACGAACAGTTGACTGAGAATATAAGCCATTCGATGTCTCAACTGGTCAGCACTATTTTGTGCAGTTTCAGAAAATAACTCTTCTATCCACATCCTACCATTTTGGTCAGAATCCAGAGGATCAACTTCTTCAATCCAAGAGGTTCTTCTGAGATGAGTCCATGAAGTGAAAGGAAGGTTCAGTTGTTCGTTAAACCAAGCTTCTCCTCCTTTAGCCAAAAGGTCCCCAACTGACTCAACTGTTGGGCCAAAGGTTGATTGTTTCAGAAAACGTACCGCATCCAACTCATCGATGATTACTCCAACTGGAGGTGGTGCAGCAGCAAATATAGGTAAAGGCTTGGGCTCAGGTAAACTAGGAATAAAAGACTTCGTAATCGAGGTTGATTTGTTTTTGGTGTCAGTAACGGTAAGAGTTAGCGTGTATTTGCCGATCGCATCTGGTCTGAATGAAATTACTTCATCGGTTGTATTATTCAGTTTGGCAAGAGAAAAGTCTGGTTTTTCTAAACTCCACAAATAGGTAAGTGAATCATCTTCAGCGTCGCTACTCTCTCCGCCAGTAAAGAAGACTTCAGTGCTAGCGACAAATGCCTCAGAGCCTAAGGATATTCCGGCAACCGGCGCTGTGTTAGGTGGCATAGCTTGGGATACTGCCAGTGGAAGAACGTCTTCACTAGAGCTACCATCGCAACCAGTTAGCGTTAAAGTAACAAGCAAATAGAAACACGATATTATCTTCATGTATTGCATACGCTATTACACCTTGGAGATTAAATTTACTCTGCTCCATTCTCCTCCATAGTCTACTTATGTGCAACTGTATAAAGGTGGTCATAATTTTTTGGTTTGACTCATCAGAAGCAAAATAATTGATAGTTAATCCGATGGTGGGTTGAAGACTCTGGAGTCAATAAATTTAAAGCGACCATCGAAGTCGTTCATCTGGTGCCTGCTATATTTAGCAGATGGGTTGTTGAGAATGAGCTAAATTGATTATTTAATACTCTCTTGTATACTCGTTAGCCTACCAGCAAAGCATATTTTTAAAGAGATCTTTGTACCCAAAGATCAAACCTTGGTATGTTCATCACATATAGAGGATTGAAAAGGGATTTGACAGATGAAGCTCATGTTTAAACTATTCATTTACTTATTGCTCCTTTCAGCAGCCAGCATCAGTTCTGCTGTAAGTTCAGATAACGATGATGTTCAAAACTACCAAATCACAGCGGGTAGTCAACACACTTGTGCTCTTGATGATAATGGTGTCCAGTGCTGGGGAAGAGATGTTTATGGCCAGTCTACTGTGCCCGATGGGTTAGTAAATCCGGTGGCTGTGGCAGCAGGTCATTTCCATACCTGCGCTCTTGATGATAATGGTGTCCAGTGCTGGGGAAGGGATGTTTATGGGCAGTCTACTGTGCCCACTGGTTTAGTAAATCCAATGACTGTGGCAGCAGGTTATTTTCACACTTGTGCGATTGATGACAATGATCTCCAGTGTTGGGGAGATAATGATTATCAGCAATCTACTGTGCCTGCTGGTTTGATGAATTCAGTAGCTGTGGCCGCGGGTGATGCACACACCTGTGCTCTTGATGATAGTGGAGTCCAGTGCTGGGGAAGAGATAATTATGGGCAGACTACGGTGCCAGCTCTGGTGAATCCAGTGGCTGTGGCAGCAGGTTATTATCACTCCTGTTCGCTTGGTGATAGTGGAGTCCAGTGCTGGGGGGACAATAATTATGGACAGTCTTCTGTGCCTTCTGATTTAGAGAATCCGGTAGCTGTGGCCGCGGGTTTTTATCATACATGTGCGATTGATGAGATTACCGTGACGCCTTCCACTCTGGTGACACCGATAGTCACTTGCTGGGGGTGGGACGATTATGGACAGTCTAGTGTGCCTTCTGATTTAGAGAATCCGGTAGCTGTTGTAGCAGGTCGAACACATACCTGTGCACTAGATGATAACGGTGTCCAATGCTGGGGGTATAATTCTTATTGGCAGTCTAATGTGCTCGCAAATTTGATGTTTGATCCAGACGGCGATGGCGTTTCCAGTCAAGACGGCTTGGATGCTTTTCCTCTTGACGGGACTGAAGATACCGATACCGATAGTGACGGTATCGGTAATAATGCAGATGTAGATGATGACGGTGATGGCGTGAATGATGAAGATGATGCCTTGCCCCTAGATCCGAGCAATGACAGCGACAGTGACGGTGTTGCTAACAATGTGGATTTGTTCCCATTGGATTCAACTGAAACGACAGATAGTGATTCTGACGGGGTAGGGGATAACTCAGATATTTACCCCAATAATAGACTATATGCATTTGATTCAGACGGTGATGGTATGCCCGATGCATGGGAGCGTCGCTATGGACTCGATCCAAACGATGCTTCAGACGCCTCTAGTGATCAAGATAACGATGGTGTTGGAGCTTTAAGCGAGTTTTTAGCAGGAACACCACCATCTGGTTCAATAGATTTTGATGGTAATGGACGGTATGACGCTTTAACAGATGGTTTATTGTTATTGAGAGGAATGTTTGGCTTAACTGGCGACGCCCTTATTTCTGGAACTGTTGCGTCGAATGCCATATATACCTCTTCGGTCGATATAGAGACTCACATAGTAATGTTAGGTGATCTTGCAGATATCGATGGTAACGGCACAATAGACGCGCTTACAGATGGGCTGCTTACACTGCGTTATTTGTTCGGTTTAGAGGGAGATATGTTAATCAGTGGCGTTGTTGCTGTTGATGCTACGAGAGATTCAGCAGCGGAAATTGAGGCACATTTGAACACACTAATGCCGGCTCTTTAAGTGCTAATAGAGCCACGTATTTCTGCCACTAGATTAATACAATAAGTCTGGTCTCAGCACCCAAAAGATGCGGAGACCAGGTGCTTAGTCTACAAACTGGTATCAACTTCACTCACTTTAAATTTCATAGTTTTGGCA
>DGOV01000061.1 GCA_002390205.1 Proteobacteria bacterium UBA4457
CTTCTCAATGCGTACACCGAACAGAGATTTGATTGAATTCAAAAAAGCATACATCGAATATACGAACTCTAATCCTAATTTAGTTGGTTTTTCCGAAGACCCAATTGTTTCTTCGGATGTGATCTCTAGCCCGCTATCTTTGTTGGTTGATTTAAAAGGAAGTATGCGAGTGGGAACTCGATTATTTAAGCTTATAGGCTGGCATGGATCCTTAGGGCATGCTCATAGAATAATTCAGCTAATGGTCAATTATTCGGATATAGATAAAGCTGGCCATGCGGAGGTTTTATAATGAGAATCGCTATAAATGGATTTGGGCGGATAGGACGAGCAGTGTTTCGCATACTCGACGATTTAGAAAATATTGAAATCGTAGCCATTAATGACCTGTTTGAACCAGAAATTCTTCGGTACTTAGCTTCGTATGACACAATAATGGGAAATTTTTCTGGGTGCGTTGACATCGAAGACGGACATCTCATCACTGCCAATACCCGCGCAAAAATGTTGTGTGAACGAGATCCGGCCTTGCTTCCCTGGAAACAGCTCGAGGTCGATGTCGTAATTGAGTCAACGGGTATATTTAGAAGTCGAGCCGGCGCCAGTCAGCATTTGACTGCAGGCTCAAAGCGAGTTCTGCTCACAGTTCCCAGCACGGATGCAATCGACTTTACACTAGTTCTCGGAGCCAACGAAAATGGCCTCAAATCCGAGCATAAGATAATCTCTAATGCTAGCTGTACGACTAATTGTCTCGCTCCTCTCATCAAAATTTTTCATGAGTCATTCGGACTTAAGGAAGGAGTCATTAATACCGTACATGCCTATACTAACGATCAAAGTTTAGCTGATGTTCCGCATCCTGATTGGCGTCGAAGCCGTGCGGCTGCTGAAAATATTATTCCAACGTCAACCGGAGCGGCAATTGCAGTCGGTGATGTCTTACCAGAACTTAAAGGTAGATTGCATGGAATGGCAACAAGAGTGCCAGTTCTAAATGGATCGGTAGTCGATCTTTTTGCAGAACTAGAAAGTGAAGTTGCAGCAGAGGAGATTAACGCAGCAATTAAGATAGCTTCAGATAGAGATGGCTTACGCGGCATTATCGAGTATTCGCAAACGCCTATCGTTTCTTCGGATATTATTGGCAATCTCCATTCTTCCATATTCGACTCTTTGTTTACCCAAACAAGAGGAAAATATATAAAAATTTTAAGCTGGTATGATAATGAGTGGGGTTACTCAAACAGAATATGTGATGCATTGAAATTGATTTCCTTATTGGATTAGTTATGATCCCTTCGTGAAAACGGAATGGATACTGTAATCCCTGTAGTGGTCAATCAAAACTGGGCATTAATTTAGGTGTATCGCTTTCGCTACCTTGTAACGCGACCCGCCAAAACCCTGCATTAAATCTAAAACCAACTTCTCCCCTGAAACATATAGTAAAAGTTGCCACGGCCCTTTGATGGACATGGACGACTTAGCAGGGACACTCAAAATTAAACGTGAGTCTCTGTACCAACGGATCTACTACGGGAAACTAGTGATCCCCCACATGAAAAATGGAAAGAAGTATTTATTCAAAACAGAAGATGTAGCTGAATACATACAAAGTGAGTTTGAAAGATCGACCTCCATACTAACCATTGAGCTTGTCAACTAAAGACGAAACATTTAGCTGTGTGTACCGCAGCAGCTGCTTCCAGTCTTTATGTCCTGATATTCTCGCCACCTCTTGGATCTGAAGACCTTTTTCAAAGAACCGAGAGACAGCTTCGTGCCGAAGATCGTGGAAGTGAAGTTCTGGTAAGCCAGCTTCTTCCCGTACCTTCACGAACCTATCACTAATCGATTGAGCTAACTTCACGCCTGGAAAGACAGCGCCTGTCCGTTTACTTTCAACCGGCACCCACGTCTTAAGAACCTCCAACGCCTTATTTGACACTGGTATGATCTGGTTATTACCCATCTTTTCACTTGGGTGCTTCCGGTCTTTAATAAAGATAGTGTTACGTTCGCAGTCGACATCCTTCCACTGCAACGCTTGGATCTCTCCTTGCCGCATGCCAGTTTCAACTGCCAGCATAATGATCGGCCCTATCCATCCCGAGTGGTGCTTTAAGCTGGCCTCCATAAGCAGTTTAAGCTCTTGGTCACTTACTCTACGCTCCCTCCTGCGACTACCACCTACCAAACCTATCTTTGACAGCGCTGACAGCGCGTCTCTTGCGGGATTAGATGACAGGTCTACGCCCCACAAAGTCCTAGCGTGGTCTATGGTCTGTGCGACGTAAGTAAGCTGCTGGTTAAGAGTAGATCTGCTGATTGGCGCTCGGCCCTTGTACCCTGCCCTTCGCTTCTCGGCATATTTAAATAACATGTCGGGCGTAAGCTGAATGACACGCACACCTTTAAAATGCTCGGCTGTCATTTTAATGGTGGTCATCTTGCTACGAGCAAAGGGTCGGTGAGGGTGAACTTCGTCGATGTACCGATGAAGCAGGTAGTCCATCGTGTAACTTTCGACTACTTTAGATTTAGGCAGTGGCGCCGACTTCAGCTCTGCCTTTCTAAGGACAGCCCAATTCTCTGCGGCTGCTTTTGTGGGGAAGGTTTTGTTAAATCGCTTACGGTTATGAGAGACGACGCATAACCAGCTGTCGCCTCGCTTTGTGATGCTTGCCATACATGGCTCCCGAAACTTAGTTTCGACAGCTGTCGAAACTAATAATCTTTATAGTTTCAGCGGCCGTCGAATCAATTAATCTCTATAGTTTCGACATTATGGCGTTTCGACAAATTTTCGACAAGTAAAAAATAAACGTATATGAAACAAGGAGTTGAAATTTGGCGGAGAGAGAGGGATT
>DGOV01000111.1 GCA_002390205.1 Proteobacteria bacterium UBA4457
CACCGTAACACCTGGTTCGAAACGGGTTCGCACAATCCAAAGGCCACCTTCTATATCAACCTGAAGTAATTGTAGCTTCACTCCATCCCCGAATGGGACGAAGGGTAGTTGCTTCGGCCCACGATGGAGTGCTTCTGGAATGATGTTACTTGTTACTTGTGCAGTTTCAGCCATCTCGTTGATCTCCTAAAGCATTAAATAATCATGAATAATCGGACAACAAAAAAGGAGAGACAAGCAAAGCAAAGGTAATGCCACGGCGTGTTAAACTGATTCCGCCGCCTTAAACGCGTCCCGAGATTCGAGTCGATCAGCATAGGCCGTGAGGTTTGGACGTTCGCTAAAATCAGCGCCGAGTCGACGCGACATTACAATGGCATGACCAGTAATAGTATCAGCGATGGTAAATACGCCCGCTAGAAATTCGCGTCCCTGCATGTGAGTCTCAGCAGCACCAAGTGTTCGATTAAGGAGCTTGAGAGAACGGATAGCGATTTCCTCGTTACGTCTGTCCGGCGGAAGCAAGATTGTCTCAACCACATAGTTATTGATCGGCGGCATGATCATACCTTCGGCATAATTGAGCCACTGTAGATAGGTAGCAAAGTTAGCTGCGTCGGGGCCGGGAGTAAGCTCCGGGGCATACTTCGCACCGAGATACTGAGCGATCGCTGTACTTTCCGTAATAGTTGTATCACCATCTATCACAGTTGGCACTCGTCCGTTTGGATTAACTTTGGTGTATTCGGGGCCACGCATTTCTTTCTGACCGAGAGAGAAGCGGACGAGATCGTACTCCATTTCAATTTCCTCTAAGAGCCAAACTGTTCGAACTGCGCGCGATTGAGGGGCAAAATATACTTTCATATAGGTTCTTTTTTTTATTAATAGCTATAAACTGTAACCAGACACCTGAACTTTGTCTATACAAACGGTTACTTACTTTTGATCATTTGGGCTCATTTTATGGCTACTTATCAACGCGATGCTGCATCAATTTATTATGAAGATTCTGGCGAAGATTTACCGGCGCTTTTACTTATTGCGCCGGGTGGCATGAAATCCGCACTCAATTTTTGGTCAAGCACGCCTTGGGATCCTCGGGAGCAGCTCAAGGGACATTTTCGTGTGATCGCAATGGATCAGCGCAATGCGGGAAAATCGACCGCGAAAATTTCGGCCGAGGATGGCTGGCATACTTATCTAGATGATCAGCTTGGCTTAATGGACTATTTAAAAATCTCACGGTTTCATGTCGCTGGAATGTGTATTGGTGGGCCATACTGCTTAGGTTTAATAGAAGCCGCACCCGACAGGGTAATGACTGCAACTTTGTTTCAATCTATTGGACTCGACCAGAATCGTACTGCATTTTACGATATGTTTGACGATTGGGCTAACGAGCTCCAGCGTAAGATGACTGATGTAAGACCCGACGTATGGTCAAGTTTTCGGCAAAACATGTACGGTGGGACAAAGGTATTATTCAATGTTGATGAAGCATTCCTTAATGAATGCACAACGCCGCTGATGATATTAATGGGTAATGATTTATATCATCCTGAGTCGACATCACGCCTGTTGGTTCAAACCGCACAGAACACGACATTTATCGAATCTTGGAAGGAAGGAGAAGCTCGAGAGGATGCAATGATCCAGTGCCTAGAGTTTCTCCAGAAAAATACCTAGCTGAGGAATACCACTATTTACATACTTTAAGATTCCTTCTCTTCGGTTTGAGAATAAAAACGCTGCTGTAGGTTAAGAGTTCGCCATACTAAACGTATCTTGTCCCTGCAATATATGAGGGCCATTAACCCCTCATCAGTTATTTATCTCAAACTAATTCTCCCTAGCGTGTGCTGGAAAGAACCCGAGGAATATTTGTACGGTAAAATGCCCGAGAATTGTTGCAGGATAGACGAAAAATGTTAGTCTTCGTCTCAGTTTATTGTTTTTAGAGAGCAGAAAATGACCATTTCCACAAACGGAGTTGCACATATTCAACTTACGGTAAATACGCCGGAAAAATGTATTCCCTTTTGGGAAAATCTATGCCATTTCTTGGAAATGGAAACACTTGTGAAAAATGCAGATACTGTCTATTGCATAGGAAGCCGCACGGGGATAATGGTCAAAGGAGTCCCAGAGGGAAAAGAGAAGAGGGCATTTGATCAATATTCAGTTGGTCTTCATCATGTATGTCTCCGAGCCCGAAGCTCGGAAGACGTCGATGCTATCTATGAATTTGTTGTGGAAGTGCTGAAAGCTAAAATCATTCATGCTCCAGAACAAGGTGGTTGGGCACCTGGCTACTACTCATTTTTATTCGAAGATCCCGACGGTATACGAATTGAATTCAATTTTGTGCCTGGTAAAGGACATTTTGGTGAAGCTGGGAGACTTGGAGCAGAAGGAAGCGGACCGGCAAGTGATTATTCAGGTGAAGGTTTTGGTGATTGAGCTTCAGTTCTAAAGAATACCTTCAAAAATCAGCTTAATCGGACATAACGCTGGGGTAGCATTTCATGGAGTGTCAAACCGGTTTGGTGCCTTCTGCTTGGTCTACTATATATTCACAAAAAGCAAGTGAGCTGGTGAATGCAGGAGAAATAGAATTAAGTACATGCAATGTACGTTCATCTTTTTCAACAATGTAATCCATTTCAAGGGTCTGTGTTTTAAGATTGACAAGTTGTGGGCGTATCCCGATTTTATTACTTGATTCCAAGTCGCCAGATTGAAGGGTTCGTATCAGTTTTTGAGCGGCAGACAGAAAAAAAGGTTTGTAGTATTTTTTCATCTCCTCATGAGCGAGCCGTCGGAAATTTTCCCTATTCGCTTTATACATCGAAATTAGCTGACGCCCTATAGTGAAGCTTTCGGAAAGTTTTATCCCTTTAAAAATTCCATAGTTCTCTCTCCCTAGAGCAGGAATAGCGGTTGGTCCTAAGTACACCTCTCCATTGATCACTTTAGTCAAATGAACACCGAGGAAAGGTAGTTCGACATTAGGGACCGGATATATATTACCGTTCACTAGATGCCTTTTATCAACTCTTAATTTGTAATAAATCCCTTTGAATGGAACTAGGGTATAGTTTCCTGCATGACCGAACATCTTGGCGATAAGATCTGCACCAGCTCCTGCGCAATTGTAAAGAAACTCATAAGAAAATTTGCCTTGTGCCGTTTCGATAAGGCACTTATTAGGACGGGCGGTTCTGATCGGGGCACCGTAGACAAATTCAACCCCTTGTTCTTCTAAAATTTCTCGTAGTTTATTAATAATGGCTTTGCTATCTATGACTGCTGTATCCGGACAATAAATACCCGCTTCGTATGCAGAGGCATAGGGCTCGATTTCTTTTACCCCTTGCACGTCTAGACGCTCGGCCTGAACGCCGTTGTTCTTCGCATTGGTTAATAGCGTGTCTAATGTAGGTAAGTCTTCCGCTGAGCTTGCGATGATTACTTTCCCAACTTTCTTGTAAGAGATTTCGTACTCATCTGCGAAGTCGCGCATTCTAGCCGCACCCAAGGAGCATACTTTAGCTTTTAAGGTTGTGCTCCCATAGTAAACGCCTGAATGCATTACGCCGCTGTTACGGCCACTTGCATGTCTTCCTATATCTAGCTCTTTTTCTAATATCACAATGGATGAATTAGGATGTCGCTTATTTAATTCTCTAGCCACGCTTAAGCCGACAATACCTGCGCCAATAATCACGAAGTCGTAAGATTTAGCCAACTCGCTTATGCTCCTTGTTAAGGTACTGCTATAAAGGGGTCAACTATAAGTGCATCTTCATGAGCCGGCACGCGAGCCGTTCCCTCTCCCAAGCCACTCGGGAGCCCAGTGACTATTACTACTGGGCCTAGCTGACTTAGAATATCGTCGCTACTCCATGATCTGCCCAACATTATTGCCTGCCTCTACGAATCAATCAATTAACATTAACATTAATATTCTTTATCGCTCTAATTGTTTTTTTCATCTTATAATTAAAGAATCAGAAAGTAGGGAGAAGATTTCCATGACCATGAGTGTTGATATGATAAAGACTAAAGTCGCTAGTAAGGTCGGTGACGAAGAGGCTCAAGTAGAAATCGCAAATTGGTTGATCGAAAATCAGAGTAATCTAACTGAGGGTATTACTGAACCGTTTATAGAAATGGTGCAAAAGCTAAGGGAATGTTCACCAGAGCATTGGAAAGGTATGTGTTCCTCGAGTCTGTCTGAAAGTCCGTAGCAGTAATCCTCTAGGCTGCTTGCTCAGGAGCAGGCAGCTGTTCTTGTCCTTTGTTTCGGTTACGCTAGTTTTGAATCCTTGTCCTAACAGTCACTTTTTTTCCGTGAGAGCTGTTATATATTAAGTGGAAGACAGAGGCGTGATATCGACAAGCTTCTTGTGTATGCCAAACTCTCAAAGGATTATTATTGCAGTGCCGCCATATCATTTCAGCGTTTAAATAAAGCGACGATTGAACAAGAGTAATCGTCGCTTTATAAAAAACAGGCGACTAGGTTTAAATGTTTTTTAGCACATTCTGTGGAGAGGATTCTCCATAAGGATCCTCTCCGTGGTTATCGTTAAATCCAGGTTCTTCAAACCATGCCTCTATTGTTCCATCGTTCACAACCGCGGCATATCTCCAGGAGCGCATTCCGAAACCTAGATTATCTTTATTTACAAGCATTCCGATTTTGCGCGTAAATTCCCCTGAACCATCAGGTATCAGATCAATGTTTTTGATATTTTGTTGTTTTCCCCAAGCATTCATTACGAAAGCATCATTGACTGACATACAATAAATAGCTTCCACTCCTACTGCATTAAAGTCTGAGAAAAGATTTTCAAAATCTGGTAACTGATAAGTTGAGCATGTCGGCGTGAAAGCACCTGGCAGCGAAAAGAGGACTACTTTTTTATTAGAAAAGTAATCAGACGACGTTTTTTCTTCCCACTTATAAGGGTTGTCGCCACCGATTGATTCGTCTCTAACTCTAGTTTTAAAGATCACTTCTGGAACTTTTCGATTTAACATTTCTGATTTAATACTCCATAGGTTTTAGTGAATAATTATATTGTGTATTTTTTCGTTGGTAGTACCGGTTGCCCGAGAAAGCATATCGAGATGCTCGGGCCATACGCTTATTTTGAAGTTATGAGATGTAAGTTTTTTACCTAATATGTTGAGTCTGTTACTTACTAAGCGTAAAGATGCCTTAGGAACGCATTTAGAAAGTAGCTCTTTTCCAATGTGTTGCTGCTTGCTCTGTAAGAAGCCGAGGTAACCGAGGAGAAAATGCTCAACTGTTCCTAAGTTATGTGGGCATCCCACTGTCAATGTTACGGTACTTGAAGCAAAAAGGGCAGACAATATTTCTGAGAAAATATCAGCTGTCAGAATAGTCGATTCTTCGAAGCCGAGTGCTTCAAATGCGGCTTGTATTTCTGGTAAGGGGTCTCTATTTTTATTGCGCTCATAGGCCCAGTGATGGATCACCCAAATTAGGAATTTTTCGCTACAGTTAAGCCTGCTCCAATTGGTTGTCTGTGCGCTTTGCTTGAGATTCTCAGGGATACGCGACGGTTTTGAGGGGTGCATGATTAAAGCAGCTTCTTTTTCTTAATTGATAATAGT
Source organism: Proteobacteria bacterium UBA4457 (assembly GCA_002390205.1). Taxonomy (GTDB): domain Bacteria; phylum Pseudomonadota; class Gammaproteobacteria; genus UBA4457. Next base: position 5,650 of record DGOV01000111.1, read on the forward strand.
AACAATAATCATTATCGTTTGTAAAATAGATTGTTAGCTATTTCCTGTGGGGCATTTGAATGGGAATAACCAATTCTAGCCACTGATATAATGCGCTGTCTTTCAAGTGGATTACCCACGGGGCCGAGTGAGATTGTTCACAATGCATTTCTCATAAAGCTTGCAGTGAACTCCTTTGTGAAAAGGTGTCAAAGACGAAGAGAGTGTTGATTAGTCCGGTGCAGAAAGATGCACTCGTGTCGTCTGTGGGAAATTTCTTAACAGCAGGCTATAAGGAGATTGTTTAACTAATGTTCTGTTATTTTCACTTACACTCGACCGACATTAGTGCCTAAACAGCAACTCCCAGAATCTCAGTCGCCAACATTATAGGTAAGTTTCCTTTTACTTATAAACCGGATCGCATGGAGATCTTTAACTACAATTTCGACATCCCTCTCATAATATCTATCAAAAAGTTCAAGGTACAGTTGATAATGACCGTTATTAGTCGTCGAAAATACATACCATCCGTTAGACTTAAGCTGTTCAGCGACATCGGCAACGGCTTTCTCAACTATTGGTTTTGGCAGATAGAACCAATTCAAAACTGAATGTAATGCGTTCCAAGGCAGGTGAGACTCACTCCCGTCTAACCGCAGATTAGTAACAATATGTATTTCTACCGGCTCGCCATAATCATTATCAATTTTTTTTAAAACGGTTACGAGCTCCGCGTAAGAATGTTGACCGTCCGGTCTCCCTTCATAGTCACGACTAATGCGCTTTGCCATATAGCCACTTTGTGGATCAAAAGCGCTCGCGACCATACTTAAGCCAAAGGAGTTCTCCGAAAAAGTGCGCATTAACAGCGACTTGCCGCTAATCAAAGTAAAGGTGAGCGCGACCAAGCTAAGAGCTATGGTCAGACAAGCGATCCTAATTTGTTTTGATTGTGCTTTGCTGAAAAGCCCGATTATGCTTATTAAAAGGTAAGGTAATACATTCAGCATATTATTTTCATGGGATCTCCCAAAAAAGTAAGAGGACGCTGCTAGCGCAAAAAGGATAAGAATGTAATTGATCTTTTTAGATTCGCGATTTTGGCTTGTTATAGCTTCAAGCCAATGCAGTAAAATAACATATCCCAAGAACAATATGACTCCATCTGCCTTATGAGGCATGGCACCAGGTGGGTTTAATATATAGGCCAAATATGTTTTGATTGAAAAATCAAGATTGAAACCAAACTTATAGAGCAACCATATGCTCCCAAGAGCGCTTAAAAAAACTATAAGTAGGGTCAAAGACTTTCTTATTAGTTGTGAAGTTAGTGCCTTGGTTGCATCTCTGCACGCAA
>DGOV01000110.1:0-1291 GCA_002390205.1 Proteobacteria bacterium UBA4457
TGGTGATAAATAGCTGTATAAAACAGGGGATCAGGTATGCGGCTATTGGAAGTAGGCAGTAATCACAGACGGAACATTAAGAAATTAGCAGACAGCGTTGTGCGTGCGTGGGAGAAAGATGAGCTCAACAGGTTTGAGCTTGCCTGGCTTACCCAGCTAAGCTCTGATGAGCGTCTGTTAGCCAAGCTGTATAAAGGTAGTCAGAAATATGAGATCTATGGCGGCGACGGTAATGAGCCCTTGTTGGACTCAGCTGCCACCTATGCCAGAGCTTACTCAATTCTATTAGGCCTTATAGACAACTGACCTCACTCCACTAAAGCTGTCCCTCATACACGAGAAAAATACGGGGCGGCACGTGCCACCCCATATTTCTGATACGCAAAGGTCGAAACTAGTAACCTTTCTTATCTATTGCTGCCTTGCGGAGAGATTCAAAGAATTGAAGTTCCGCCTTATCAACAACACCATCTTTAGCATTTTGATCGAATGCATATCGAACTACTAACTTGGATTGCTTTCGATCCCAGCTACACAACGTCACAACGCTTGCACCGTCCCTCAAGTCATCGAAAAAGGCGCTGCTGGGCGATAAAGTGCCGAGGTCTTTGAGTTGCAACTCATAGTCATTGTACTTAAATACGCCGGCGCTAATCGCATCTCGCGCAATATCGATCTTACGATCTTTGTTGCACTTGTACCCTGCCTTCTCAAGCTCTTCCTGCTTTCGCAGCTGCTCAACACTTTCTCTGCTGAAATTATTGATGCCACCGTAAAGCTTAACTTGTTTGGTAAACTGACTCGGTAAGATACTTCCCTTGCTGTCAGTTGTACCTTCGTCGTACTTCCCTTTACACCAGGCATTCTTTAGAAGATTAGCATAGGTAGAGATACGCCTTTTATCGATCCGAGCTCCTTTCCATACAAGCTTTATAATCTTGACCTCAAGAGCATTGGCTTTGTTGCTGGAAATGTTCTCTGAGCTAATCGCATTGTTGATTTCTTTAATATCGCGCTGATATCGTTCGCTATCATGCATTAAGTTATAGAAATAGCCATAGCAGTGCTGAAGCAAGTGAAGCAGACCGTCTTGGTAACTAGCATAACGGATATCGACCCCATCTCTAGCTTCAGCGCCGAACAGACCGAACAGCTCATCCAGCTCTTTGTAGCTCTCCCAATCAACTACGCCATCAACAAACAGACTTTTTTCAAAGTCTGTCGGCTCGGCTGCTTTTGAACTACTATCGCTCGAAGAGTCGTTACTTTTTGGCCGGTCTCTGATCATATC
>DGOV01000110.1:1421-2794 GCA_002390205.1 Proteobacteria bacterium UBA4457
GCCTGAATGGCTTGATCCAAAGTCTGGTCATTACTTTGCTTACTATCTTTGTTGCTAGTGTTATCTGTCATAAAAACCTCGATTTCGCATATTTGCGAATTTGTTACATTAAATGTGTGGATTCGGAGCTGCATCGAACTTTTGCAGCTCCGAAACCACGTGAGTAACTGCGCAGTTGTTTAAAATTTAGCTCACTTCTCTTGACGATATATACCAAAAACAATTCTTTCTCATATTTATACTTGATATATATTGTCATGCATTCTATGGTATTAGCATGCAATATTCGTTTCCTAAGCCCTACCCAAAAACAACCCAAAACCGCTATAAGAAACGCCAACTCAACTACATAGGCGTAGGAATTGAGAAGGAAAAGTCGCTCTACTATTACTGGTTTCAGTGCTTACGAAGAAGCAAAAAATACAGAAAGGCATGCGCCAATAATGGCAAAGGGATGAAGTCGCTTTACAATGATTTTGGCGATGTATTTTCTATAGGCTTTTGGGACTGGTGGTTCGAATGTGATAAGCATGGCACTGAAAGAGGTGTTCGTCTTTTTGCTAGGTGGCAAGACGATCCAGTCAGAATCATTGATAAAGGTCACTCAAAAGAAAAATTGATCCCACCTAATGAAGACAACAGGCTTATCGTTTCAATTTCAAATGGTGCTTCGAAGACAGAAATATTCAAGGAGTTGGGTAGGGTTCTTAGCAGCAGGAACAATTCAATTGCTAAACAATTCGGCGACAAGCCGCCTAAGTATTCTCCCCACTCACTGAAAGTTGATGTTCCATCTCTTATCAAGAGCCTTAAGGCTTATGACATGAAAGCCCGCGGCAGGTCTCTAGTAGCTATTGGAGCAATAGCCCAAGGTATGAATGATGTGCGAGACAAAGAATTTATTGACAACTACGAGTTTGATTACAGAAAAATGGGTCGCTTCAAAGATTCAGATGGAATTAAACAACGGGATATATTCGGCAAGAAAATAAAAGACAATTTCGGAGGCATGAGTGACATTCGCACACGCAAAAGACCTGATTCCTTGCATAACTTTTATGATAGAGACAAGAAGGTTTACTTGATATCTCACGCTCACAGGCTTATAGAGAAAGCTGAAGTAAATATCAATGGCACTGAAAAAGGAATTTTCCCTCTGCCACACAAACCAAAGAATACGAAATAGAACTATGTCCGTTCAAACGGACATAGTTCCGACTCCCTTGCTCTAGCCACAACCATCTCCGCGTGAACTTTTTGAAACAATTGGCTCATTTGGCACCGTTATCGCACTACATTTCTAGTAATAGGTATAAATAGTTACAGCTATAGAACAAGAACCCCAGTTTTGTAGTTATCTGTCACAAGAGCAA
>DGOV01000052.1 GCA_002390205.1 Proteobacteria bacterium UBA4457
GTTAAAGTATATGGTTCTTTTCTTTTATGTGAGAAAGCAAAATTATTTCGATGAGCCCATGGATGCTATTGTCTACGGCGTTTTAGTGTCATTAGGGTTTGCTACGCTAGAGAACTACGAATATGTGACCCGGTTCATAGAGCATGGTCAAGATGTCGCTATTTTGAGAGCTTTCTCCGCAATACCGCTGCATGCAATGTGCGGCGTTATTATGGGTTTTTATTTTGGGATGGCCAATTTTTATAAAGGCGGAAACAATTATGCTAAGGCGTTACTGATACCTATCTGTATTCATGGCCTATATAATTTTGTAGCCGGTTACTCTTTTCATCTCACAACAATCTTTATCTTAGTTCTTTTCTTTCATGCCAAACGGCTGCATCACCAATTTGTTATGCTCCAGCAAAATAAAACCCGAGAAGCCGAACCTAAGCTCTAAAGCTGACGACATAGACTAATACGGAACACCTATGGTGCGAGTGCGAATTAGTCTGTTAATTAAGTTTCGCACGCGTTCAGATCTAGTTCAGGTAAGTGAGTCATAGACCTACTATCAAAGTCCTTATATGCACCAGCCTTCCTAACTCTCTGCCTATATAGGACCTAGTCAAAAGCCTTTATTTTTACATTAAACGGAATAATAGAACAGACAGTTATTTTTCACGTCATGGGGCATACACTTCGATAATAGTTTCCCCCCGACTTGCTCGAAACGTCTTCTCATTCTTTAACCGTGACTACTACTTGGAATGGGTCTGCGCCATTTTTTAAAGCGTAGATATTATCGTCATCGCCTAGTTCTAAATCTATGCTAACTGCATCTGTTAGCTTAAAAGCCAGATTCATGGAACTTGTTACATCTGTGATAGTTACATCCTGGACTATTACCATCATCATGCGGGCAGATTCACTTGCACTGGTTGAGGTTGTTTTGTTGTCTGCTTTTAATAAGCGGGCTTGCATACCTTCGAGGTCATAAGTATCTGCATCAGTATCGGCTCTGAAAGTCTCGTCTTCTCCAAAGGAGTCGAAGACTTCACTGTTGAACATAGGTGCAGCCGCATCTGCGGTGCCACAGTTCATGGCTAGAGTAGAGCGGTCATTAGTGTCTTGTTCAGTGAGAGACGCCAGCTGACCAGAAAAGCTAGTTTTTCCAGCAATAGTCCAACAGCTGGTACCTGATCCAGTACGCCCTATGATGGTCGAGTCGAAAAGTTCCGTATTTTTGATTGCGAGTTCGTTAGAAAATATCATTGCTATATGCGAGTAACTACCGCTTGTAGGTTTGCCTTCATCGGTCTTCAGATCATCACCGGTCCCCAAGCCTTCAATTATATGGTCGACTCCGGTATCCGAGCTAAGTATGGAAACACACGAATCCAAGCTATTTGATGAATCTGCTAGCGGGTTGCTTGGACATAATGCGAACCGATAAAACTTTACCTTGTAGGCATCAGGCACCTCTTTGCAAGAGTCGGAAGTTTCTTTGGAATTTTGAACCATATCCCTTACGTTATCTGACACGACTATTGCTCCTGCACCGTCGCGCACGCAAGAGTAGGTCGCAGCTTGTAGACTACTAACAGGGCTCACGGAGAAGATTAATCCTGTAAATAAGATAGCGTATGTAGCGAAAGTCAGTTTGGCCGTATTTTTTTTCATGGTTCTCTTTCTCGAGTTGAAGATGGCATTCTGCAGCTATATATATTTGTAAATTCTACTATATGTAGTCTAATTAAGTATTTAAAAAGTATTGTTTGGCAGGGGGAGTAGTGGCTCCTCGGGACGGGCTCGAACCGCCGACCTAGTGATTAACAGTCACCCGCTCTACCAACTGAGCTACCGAGGAATTGTTCTAAGTATCCGATGACTTAAGTCATCCGAGCTAATTTTTAGCTCGATATCCCACCTGACGGATCGCCCTTAGACTAAAGATTTAAGGTTTGGATCATGTGTCAGTTTTCGCTGCACTCCAAGCACCCTTGACAATAGTTTTAGCTCGGCCCGCTAAGCTGTGAGACTTACACCATGCACTGCGGCGTATATTAGCCGAAAATACTGTCTATAACCAATTCTTATTTCGCTTTATTTTAGTCTACTGACATCAGATTGCCGTTTTGCCTGAAATGCAGCACTCCCAGCGTAAGAAAAGACATAAGTACTTTAATTGCAGAGCCAGTCGTCGATTTTGACTGCCCATGCGGCTATTATTGACAGGTCTAGGTCTCTAAGTTTTTCAGATTATTTAACTTTTGTTTCATAGAGAAATTCACCGTCCTTAAAGAATCCTCTCTCGGATGTTCCGTCTGCATGGCTATAGAGGCCCCTTCCGTTCTTTTTCCCGTTCTTGAACTCGCCAACATATTTGTCCCCACTTGAGTAGGTATAGGTGCCGTGCTTGTGGAACAGACCATTCTTGAATGCGCCGACGTACTTTTCTCCGTCAGCATAGGTGTAGGTGCCTTGCCCGCTATAATTGCCGTCTTTGAACTCTCCGACATATTTACTGCCACTTGGAAAAGTGACGGTTCCAAAACAGTTATCCATAGGCCCTGATTTAGAGCAATCCGGCAAGGCAAAGGTTTGACTAGACTGCAGAAGAAGTAAGCTGCTGATTAAAGAAAATGTAAGGTATCTGGACATCATTAGGGAAGTGTTACAGAGTTTGTCGTATTATGGAAGTTAACATGTATTCTGAGCCACTAAGTTCATCACTATGACCTTAGTCTGAGAGCAAAGTGAGTCAAGCGTTCGTATAATTAGAGTACTTTTTTTCTTTCTTCTTTACCAAGATGCTATTATATGACACGTAAATTTGAACTTGTTTCGAGCTTTTCTCCAGCTGGAGGCCAGCCGGAAGCTATTAAAACATTGATAGAAGGACTGGAAAACGGTCTCTATCAGCAAACATTACTAGGAGTCACCGGCTCCGGGAAAACGTTCACTATTGCCAATGCTATTGAGAAGTTGCAGCGTCCAACTTTGGTGTTAGCTCCAAATAAAACACTAGCGGCGCAGCTTTACGGCGAGATGAGAGATTTTTTTCCTAACAATGCTGTCGAGTACTTTGTCTCATATTATGACTACTATCAGCCTGAAGCTTA
>DGOV01000122.1 GCA_002390205.1 Proteobacteria bacterium UBA4457
CTTGAATTTTTTGGCTGACTGATCCGTGTTATGGCGATAGCCTAAGGTTCCGCCCATACGATCATTTTCATCTGCGATAATTATTTTCAGTCCGGTTCTTCCCAGATATTCAGCAGCAGCTAATCCTGAAGGACCGGCTCCGACAACAAGCACATCACAAAAAAGTTGTTTTCTTGCTTGGCGCCATGAATCAGTATTTGAGTTCACCCTGCCCAACCCAGTCATCCCACGAATTAATTTTTCCCATAGGGGAAATAAAAATCTTGGTCTGTAAAAAGCTTTATAGTAAAAGCCGACGGGTAACAGAGATGAGAAAAAGTTGAGGATCTGCGCCAGATCTTTCTTTAGGCCGCCAAATGTATTTACAGCCTGATAACGCATGCCTTCTAAAGGGTGGGTTACATCTGCTCTGATATTAGTTTGCGTCAGGGTCTCTAAAATGACATTAGCGTCGTGATTCGCCATAGAAACGGTACTGCGAGCACGGTGATATTTGAAACTTCTCGCTAGAATTTTTTGCCCGCTGGCAATAAGTGCACTCGAGATTACGTCTCCCTTATAGGCCGAGAACTTCTCTCCCTCAAACCAGAAATCTATTTTTACTTTTCGATCTATCCACTCTTCATGTTGTGGAGGTAAACGTCTACTCACGCAGCACCTCCGCTCTATAAATTTGATTAGTGCCAGTATTCCGTTCTACTTTGAACCAAATCTGACTGGTCGAGTGATACCAAAATTCAGTAGTTATCTTCGGCACACTATCACGCTCATAAACCCAATCTCCCGCAGATATATTATCTTCTAAGTCTATCGGTTCGAGGATTGCATCATGTGCAGGTACGAATTCTGAGATGGCACGAGTGCCTAATAAAGGAAATTGAAAAAATTTCATGGCGCCGAAGTCCTCGCACTAGTGTCCAATTGCTGCAGCCCCTTTTTCTCCGACCAAATTGAAGTTTTTAAATCGATCTAAGTTGAAAGATTGAATTAAAGGATCATTTAAGTTGGTTGCTATTGTATTAGCCATCGTTTTACCGCTGATGGGCGTTGCCTTGAACCCCCAGGTTCCCCATCCTGAGTCTAAGAAGAATCCTTTTACCGGGGTCATTCCCATAATCGGTGCAAAGTCAGGAGTCATATCAGCCATGCCAGCCCATTGACGGTTTATTTTCACTCCACTTAAGAAAGGGAATAAATCGAGCACTTGATCGCACAGGCCCGTGACAAATTCGAAAGTCGATCGCCTCGAATGAAGTTCCATAGGGTCTAAAGCAGCTCCCATGACTAGTTCGCCTCTTGAGCTCTGGCTCAGGTACATGTGGAGGCTTCCAGAGACGATAATCGTATTTAGCCAGGGCTTTATAGGTTCTGTAACGCAGGCTTGTAGGGGAAATATTTCTATGGGAGTTTTTACTCCCACCATCTTAGTTATCGATGGAGTTTGACCAGCAACAGCAGAGAGAACAGTTCTTGTTTTGATTACTCCTTTTGGGGTAACTACTTCTGAGATACCTTGCGAATCAGTATTGATCCCGGTAACAGGTGTGTGCTGATGGATTTCGACACCTCTGCCAGAAGCACTTTTGGCATAGCCCCATGCGACAGCATCATGCCGAGCTACCGCCCCAGGTTCATGATAAAGTGCACCCTCAACGGCTTGAGAACCGCCACAGTCGAGTTGAATCTCAGGGCAAGCGCGTAAGACTTCGTCTGGGCTGACAACCTCGCTTTTTATACCTAGGTGCTTATTTACTTCTGCACGCCAGCGTGCTGTGCGCAGAGTAGATGTGTTATGGGCGAGAGTATAATGCCCGCGTTCGGAAAAAAAAATATTGGTGTCGAGCTCGCATGAAAGATCTTTGAAAAGTTTTATACTTTGATCGTAGAACTTGACCCCATCAGGAGTTAAGTAATTTGATCTGATGATCGTAGTGTTTCTTCCAGTGTTTCCACCGCCAATATAAGAAGAATCGAGAACAGCTACGTTTGTAATTCCGTGATCTTGAGCAAGGTAGTGGGCGCACGCAAGTCCGTGACCTCCGGCGCCAATAATCACAACATCGTAAGTAGCTTTCAGATCACAAGGAGTATTGAACCAGTTGTCTTCGGCATAGTCCTCTATAAACGCGTACTTGAGAAGTCTCATAGACATAACTAGTAATGTAATTTCCTTTTTTTGATTTCCACATCACACATTGGCTGCCCGTCTGCAAACAGCCTGTTAGGACCTTCTGATCTTTTTCTTTGCGTCTAATCTATTGTAGCTATTTAAGATTAAAAACCAACTAAGCTAAGCAAATTATTCCTATGGCAAACAGTCCATATACATTTCCTGATCCCAGTCAGTAACCGTCGACATAAATTTTTCCCATTCATCGTTTTTGTACCAATGAAAGACTTTATACATTTCATCTGGCATTGCAGACTTAACGACGTCATCTTTTGATAGCTCATTAAGCGCATCTCCAAGAGACATCGGGAGCCTTTTCACATCTTTCCCGGCTTCCATAGCCTCATAGATGTTTCTATTTTCTGGCTCACCAGGGTCTATATTGTTATTAATTCCGTCTTCAAAAACTTTTAGAAGTGCGGAGCCGAGAAGGTATGGATTCACCATACTATCTACCGCACGGTATTCGAATCTTCCTGGAGCAGAGATGCGCAGCCCAGTTGTTCGGTTTTGATAACCCCAATCGGCGAAGACTGGCGCCCAAAAGCCTGTGTCCCAAAGCCGTCGGTAGGAATTGACAGTCGAGCAACCTATGGCGGTGAGCGCACTTAGATGCTTCACAATACCACCCACACACTGAAGACCTATCTTCCCTGGCTTTTGGACATCGTCGGTATCGGGCATAAACGTATTTTCACCACCGACTCTGTAGGTAAATACGTCATCCATACCAGGAAGGGTGTCGTTATGGAGTCGGTTGATGCGACTTTCGCCCCCTTTCCATAGAGAGACGTTGGTATGGCATCCTGATGCTGAAACTCCCATAAATGGTTTGGACATAAAACAAGCTATAAGGTTATTTTCCCTAGCCACTTGCGCACAGATTTGACGATAAGTAGATAACCGATCTGCATTTCTAACCACATCGTCAAACTGCCAATTGAGTTCTAGTTGACCAGGAGCATCTTCATGGTCTCCTTGAATCATATCCAGACCCATAGCTTGCGCATATTCTATTACCTGCATAAAGACTGGTCTTAAGCTTTCAAACTGATCTATATGATAGCAGTAGGGTTTGGTGACCCCTCCATCTGGTTTCCCATCTTCCCCACGTTTCAGCCACATCATTTCAGGCTCGGTACCGGCACGAAACTCCAACCCATGCTGCGCCTGAAAGTCGGCACTCATTCTCTTTAGATTTCCACGACAATCAGAAGTTAAAAATGCTCCTGGATTCTCCCGTTCTTCTCGATTACGGAAGCATACGCAATATACTCTTGCTACACGCTTATCCCATGGCAGTTGGCAGAAGGTTTCTGGATCCGGTATCCCAACGAGTTCCATCGCTTCTGGGCCATAGCCAATATAATTACTGTGTCTGTCGACAAAAAGGTTAGCAGTAGAGCCATAGACAAGTTGGAATCCATTCTCTGCAGTTTTTTCCCAGTGATCGGCAGGAATCCCCTTACCGACGATTCTTCCTGTCACTGAGATAAATTGATAATAAATATAGCGGATGCCCAATTCATTTATTTTAGCGCGAACTTCCTTTACCAGTTCATCTCTATTGGGAGTGCGGACATATTGTTCTAGATCTGTATCATTTGACATGTGAATTCCTTATTCTGGAGCTTCGTGCCCAGTGATATCAACACTACGTAATTTATGACGTCATTGCAATGAATTAGTCTAGTGATAGTATCGTGTGAGACGAATGTATTTTTCCTAAATTTTACGGAGCAAACCCGAATCTCGTGACTTCCAGAAAAGCACAATCAATAGAACATTTTTTATCTGGTCTAGCCGAAAATAATATCCGGCATGTGTACGCTGGATTATTTGATCAAGATGGTACCTGGCGGGGAAAGAAGATGCCGTTCCCGCAATTCAGTGAATTTGCCCTAAAAGGTTGGTCTTTTATAGACGCACTTCCCTGGTGGGGGCCAAACGACACAGTCAGGATAGATAAAGCGTTCAGGAGTGAGAGTTGCTCTTTCGACACTAAAAGTTTGAGGAACTATCCTTTTGAAGCTGACTCTGTAATTGTTGTAGCAGATTACGAAGGGCCTTCGAAGAAAATTTCGCCGCGCGCCATGCTTCAGAAACAGATTAAAAAGGCTGAGAGAATGGGTTTCTCGGCTCTTGGAGCTAGCGAGTTTGAATTTATTATTCTCGATCAAACGGCTAGCGAGTTACAGGAAGAGGGTTACCAGAAGCTAAAGAGTTACGGTCCTGAAAATAGATGCTGGTCTGCGATGTTACCTAGTATTTCGGCAGAGCTTTTAGCTGGATATGAGAAGACGCTTAGAAACGGGGATATCGAGCTTCATCATATGTGTAGCGAATTAGGTCCAGGTTGTTTGGAAGTCACAATGCCCGCAAAGTCACTTTTGCAGGCAGCTGATGATGCCGCTTTTTTTAAAATGTTTACTCGGGTATTTTTTAGTAGAGACCAAAAGACGGCCTCTTTTATGGCTCAGCTTAGCGATGATCACCCTGGTTTAGGAGGACATCCAATAATCTCTTTACAGGATAAAAATTCAGGACAAGCGGTTTTGTTTGGGAGTGGTACGAAACCGAAGTTAACTCGATTAGGTAGACATTTTGTCGCCGGGATACTGAGATTAATTCCCGAACTTACGGCACTTTACGCACCTAATGTGAATTCTTATAGAAGGTATGCACCTGGCAATTGGGCTCCTAGAACTGCGACCTGGGGGTATGATAATTACACTTGTGGATTACGTTTGGTCGCTAGCCCTATCGAAAATGCCAGAATAGAGTTCCGTCTACCTGGCGCTGATATAAATCCTTTTTTGGCATTTTCTATGATGTTAGGTGCAGGTTTATATGGAATTGAGCAAGAACTAACGCTTCCCCCCGAGACAACCAGTGTAGGTCGCGACAAGGTGCCAAGCGATATTGGGGCTGTTCCTCGCAGCTTGCTAGAGGCGGCTGAACTTATGGGACAAAGCCAAGCTGCTGAAAGAATCTTTGGCAAAGATTTCATAGCGCATTCCGTGGCGTGTTGTATCGACGAGGACGAGCGGATGAGACGTCATGTGTCCGCTTTTGAGCGAGAAAGATATTTGTTTCATGTATAGTTTGAACTCAAGAATGTGGTGAGAAATAAGTGTCATGCGAGAATTTAAGGTTACTGAAGCTCAGGTCGCTGATTTTCATTCAGATGGATTTGTACAGATTGATCGCATAATTAGCGATGAAAGTGTCGCTTTATTGCGAGAGCGCTTCGATAAGCTTTTTGCCGAAGACTATGAGACTGGAATTGCTCCTGACGAGGTTAATTGGCAGGTCGATCGGGACCCACCCGAGAACACGAGACAGTTATGTAACGCTTGGAAGTCCGACAGGGGGGTTGCGAGAGTCATTCTGGGCTCAGATATTGGGCGAGCATGCGCCACTTTAGGTGGGTGGCCAGGGGCTAGAATAAGTCAAGATAATTTGTTGTGGAAGCCTCCTGGTGGTAAGCCATTAGGATTTCACCAGGATTCAGCCTACGAGCAGTGGACTGCCATACCTGACTGGGCAAGCTGCTGGATCGCGCTTGATGATACGACTGCTGAGGGAGGTACTGTTGAGTACGTTAGAGGGTCTCATCGCTGGGGACAATCAGGAAAAATTGATCAGTTTCATGCGCCCAAAAATCCGATAAAAGAGCTCTCTGCCGCTGCAGATGCAGCAGGGATCGAAAGTCCTGAAAGGGTTCCTATTGTAGTGAAAGCTGGAGGAGGGGCCTTTCATCAAGGGTGGACTTGGCATGGTTCTGATATCAACCATACTCAAAAACCTCGCAGATCAATAGTTGCGCACTGTATGTCATCAGAAAATAAGTTTCATTCCGAATTTGTAAGCAGTATTTATAGTCGATATAAAAAATTTGGGACCGTTGAAATGGATGAGTCTTTCTTTCCGATTATTTGGCGATTGGATGGATATCGCTCTGAGTTTTTGGAACAATATTCTGCAAATAACCCGACTCGAGGAACTTAATGAAATGGAAGCTATTAAGAGGGTGTTCATTGCTTTTAATTATTTGTTTACCCCACTCTGGATCCTATTCTGGCTAGGCGGAAGCGGGGTAGATTTGGAGCCTGTGTCTAGCTTGAAAGGAGCGCTCGACCACCTCACATTTTTAGCAATTATTGTTGCACCACCGTTAGTTTTTCACCGTCTTATTGATTATTTGTTTGACGGTTTCCGGTAACAAATTTTGTATTTTAAAAGTTAGAAATCAAACAGTCTCCAATAGGATTTGGCTAAGTTTCTTCCCCCACGAGATTTGATGCTTGGTTGAAGTAATCAAATCCTGTTTAATTTCAAATAACGTGTTTCGCAGCCCTCTTTTTAATGCGTGTAGGGGGATTGTGCAGTCCTTCTCGTCAATTTGGTAGGGCTCATTGTCTCCAATTCTGAGGTTTGTCTCGCGTGAGAGCCTATCTAAGATAGAGTGAGAATAAACCACGTCATCAGAATAAAGGACTCCAAGGTCCCACGGCCTTTGCTGGCCAAGATAAACTGGTGTAAAGCTGTGTATCGATATAAATATTGTTTCCAGGCCTTCTTTAGTTCGCGTATCGAGCAACGTTTTTATTTTCAGATGATATGGGTTATAGAATTCACTGATCCTTTGACGCCGCTCCTCCTCAGTAATATTTGTGTTCCCCAGGATTGAAGTAGCTTCGCTCTCCTGAGGAATAAGGCCAGGATGTTCTAGAACACGATTACAGTCTACAACGAGTCGGGAGTAGTTTTGCCAAATCAGTGTAGCGTCAAGTCTCTTTGAGAGTTCCTTTGCTACACCCAATGCTCCAATATCCCACCCAATGTGTCTCTGTAATTCATTCTTACTGAGACCGAGATTGCATAGCGCTGCCGGGATACTAGCGCTTGCATGGTCGCAGGTTAAAAAGAATTTTTTCCTCGAATCGGGACGAAGAATGCCTACGGGGTTCTCGTCGGCTGGAGACAAAATCTTCAAGGAAATTAATCTTTCCCCATTGCTTTATCGGCATTTTTATAGCGATCATGCCAATCGAAACCCTGCCAGGTGACTAGTTTTTCAGGACAGATTTTAAACGTCCAGCAGGGTTCTGTATTTATTGAGTCACGATACTCTGACGACTTTGCACCCAAGTACCGAGGCCCAGTATGTTCGGAACCTATTTGGTTCCAAATTGAACTTTTGCCGTTATCTAAGATAGGACCCACGGGTTCTTCAACAACCTCTGCTAGTCCTTCACAGATGACTTTTCTAATCGGAGGTTCGGGCTCGTCGATTACTAAAGAGACCCTCGGGTCATCGGCAATGAAACGAGCCCATTCTGATTTTTTTCTCGCAACTAACCAGAACGCTGCGCCATCCCAATGGTACCAGACAGGAACAACATAGGGACTTCCATTTGGCTTTAAGCACGCAAGTCGTGCAAGCCATGGACCGGCCAAAAATTCGTCAATTTCTTGGGTATTCAATCCGCCAATATTACTGCCTCGCCAATTATCGTTTTCATTCACCATTTAAAAAACCTCGAAATACTCTCTGTGTTCCCAGTCAGTGACGTAGGCTTGGAAACGATCGATCTCCGACTGCTTAAGTGCTAGAAAATAGTCAACAAAATCATCCCCGAATTCTGTTCTAAATAGTTGATTGTCATTTAATTCCGCTACTGCCTCCATAAGTGTTTTAGGTAATAGCGGTTTATTTGATTCATAGGGAGAGGCGTCTGCAGGCCCTGGATCTAGGGAATTGTCCATACCATCGATGCCGGCAATAATTTGCGACGCCATGTAAAGATAAGGGTTGGCGCAGGGTTCTCCCGCGCGATTTTCTATATGAGTTGCACTATCCTCTGGCCCTCCCAAAACTCTTATTAATGCCCCTCGGTTTTCGGTAGCCCAGGTGATTTTTGTGGGTGCGAAGGATTGTGGGGCATAGCGTTTATAGCCATTGATTGTCGGTGTTGAAAAGACACAGGCTGCTGGCGTGTGTTTTAGGATCCCAGCCATAAATTGATTCCCTAGTAAAGAGAGTGGTTCTTTGCTCCGGGAATTATTTGTGAACATATTTTCGCCGCTTTTCGTATCACAAAGAGACTGGTGTAAGTGCCAACCTGAAGAGAAAAAATTTGGTAAACCGGGTCGTGTCATGAAGGTTGCATGCAAACCATTTCGTCGACAAATTTGCTTTACCGCGGTCCGGAAAAGGAGCATGTTATCGGCGCTAACAAGGCCTAATGTCGGGTCGAACGTGAATTCACATTGCCCGGGACCCCATTCATCTTCCATAGTCCTTAGGGGTAAACCAAGCCCCTCTATGTTGTCCTGTAGGACTTGTAATATAGGATCTATTTCGTCTTGTCGTTCTTCTGTCAGATATTGAAAGCCATGAGCTATCACATCAACTATCGGCGGGTCTGGTGGCCATCCCGATTGTTCTGGGGCATGCATTGGATCTTTAAGACGTGTGATATAAAACTCAACTTCTAATCCTGCCATGTAGTGAAAGCCTCGAGTACTTAATTTTTTGAGGATGCGCCTCATCAAGCCTCGGCTGTCAAAAGGGCAGGGCTCTCCGGAGGAGAGGTACATTTCTGATAAAATCCATCCAGTGTTTGGAGCCCATGGCAGGGTGCGAAAAGTGGTAGGGTCCGGAACAAGTATGGCATCAGGTCCGCCAGCTAGTGCCTCCATTCCTATGCCCGCGTCACCAGAAAACATTGGAGCAAACATATGGTTCGTGGTGTCAAAAAATAAGGTAGCTGTTTGAAAATCAATACCGTTCTTTAGGGCGAGAAGGAAATCATGGGCCATCACATTTTTACCCCGGACAATCCCATGTTGATCGCCCCAAGCCACTCGAATAGTTCTGAGGTTGAGCCGTTTGATTTCCGATTCTATTCTTGACGCGGCCTCTATTTCTTCGTCACCCCACCAAGAATGCGCTGCTACAAAACCCTGTTTTCCTACGCTACCTTCTTGCGCGCTCACGAGAGAAAGTTGATTGCGTACGGCGCAAGGTGGGATAGGTATTCTCTTTTGACCAGCTGGTTCATGGCGTACCTCAAACAGTGTCAGTCGGAATTTCATCGTACAGAAGCAGTCTGCATGAAGCAATTACTGAATAAGGAAGGATTGTTCGCTATATTTTTAATTTAGCTATAGAGGATATGACAATATCTAAATTATGACATGAATTATTGAATTAGCTGTATGGTCAGATTTTATCACTCAAGAGTTCGACTCAAAGCATACTGAGGGCAACTCTCCAGGTGTGATTGATACGATTTACTCCTTCTACAAGATGTCTACAGGACAATGTGGCGCCGGTAATAGACATAACCTCTTTATTGAGGCGTAAATTAGTTGCGTGGCTGTACCCAGAGAACTGATCGCGCCATCGTCTGTGACGCACATCACCGCCATAGCTTTCACGATAGTGGAGTATCTCTAGTCCTCTTACCGCCCCATTTTTTTCAAGTGCTATCGCGTAGTCGATGTATTCATGCTTACCGATGACATAGTCTAGTATGAACCAACCACCACTTTGACTTTTCCATGCTTGTAATTTGGAACGTCGGACTCTGATTTTAGACCCTTCTCGGATCGCTTTCCTTTGTGCCAATGTAAGCTTAACGACTTGAGGTTCGAGCTTTTCATTCCCCCAAAGTATAGTCTTAGCTTGCTCGACAGTAAGATACTGTCTGGCGTAAAGTTGGGTATGGAATAAGGATAGGCCAGCTGCTGAAGTTAGGAAAGAGGCAATGGACTTCGTAAATGTACGTCGGTCCATTGCCATATCTATTTCCTAAAAAGTCCTGATAGTGGAATTACTTAGAACTGGAAACCCATTCCTAAGTTTAAGCCATCATGATTACCAGAAGACGGTGTGCCTTCAGAATCTTCCCACTGTCCATCAATCTTGAAGACGATGTTTGGAGTAGGCCAGTAGTTTGCACCGATGGTGAATTGGTCTCTCTTAGTGAACATTTTAGCTGTTCCTGAGTTAGTTAGGAGGTTATAGCTGTTTTTTCCATCACGCTCATCCCACTCATGGTATCGAACGAATAGACCTAGCTCTCCTGGTAACTTAGTCGGCATATCAAACTTAAAGGATGGCTCTACATACCAGCCCTCAACAGTATCAGCTCCAACCTTAGACGGGTCGAATGATGCTGAAGTATCTTTTCCGAAATCCCAGCGTGCATACAGGGCTCTCAAACCAAGTCCAGAAGCGTGCTTGTAGTCAACATGTACCTCAGTCAATACGGCATCGGCATCAATGCTATCAGCAGTTCCCGTGTAGTCAGCTTGATAATCAATAGTTACTGCTGCTTCAAGTCCTGGAACACCTGTGTAGGATAGGCGACCTAAGATAGCAATATCTTGGTCTTTCGCATTAGCGACTTTCTTACGTCCGCTTCTAACTCTCATTGCGCTAGAGCCTGAAGTAGGAACGACCAGTCCTGTATGAGCGAAAATGTTATAATTAAGTCCAGGGACTAATTGACCCCATAAACCAGCACCTGCTTCAGTCCAAGTAGTTGGGATAATTTCCGCTTCTACCATGTTTCTTTCAACACCGTAAAAAGTGGTCGGCTCATGCGTTAGGTTCATGATACCTACTGGAAGTATATCTGCACCTGCACGGAAGTGATGATTTGGACTGAGATCAAGCTCTAACCAAGCAAGTTCAATAACTACATCGCCTTCTCGTCCATCACCAGCCCAGCTGTGCTCAAATTCAATTTCTGACGCAAATCGCGCCCAGTCATTAAATTCATGGCCAACAAAGAGAACTAGGCGATGGAAATCAGTTTTATTAGTATCGCTTGCCCCATTTTCTCCATTGAGATTGTTGTAGTGAAGTTCTCCATATCCACCGATAGAAGTTCTTTCAGCCCACTCGGACGCGCGCGCACGTCTTTTATTCTGAGATGGAGACCAACGTGAACCGGCAGCGCCGACCGCATTAGGGGCCTGTGGCACGTTTGTAGAAAGCACTTCGCTTTCTTCATCCGCTTCTGCCAATTGGGCTTTTAGAGCTGCTATTTCTGCCGCTTGGGCATTAAGCATCTCCATGATTTTATCCATTTTTTCGTTTCCATGACCATGACCTTCCGCCATTGCTATACCGCCCCATAGGGAGATAAGAAGCCCAGCGAAGAGCCCTTTAAGTAAGATTTTTTTAGACATTATTAAACTCCGTGTTACTTGTCTTTTCTTGTAGTCTGATTTTCTAGACGGTAATCATTCTCTTAGTGCTAATGAGAATTATTCTTATTATATAAACGATTTCAATAAAAATGCAACACTTGTCTTAGAAATGCAACATTTACTGGATTTAGTTAATGGATAGCGTCGAAAACCGGTTTTCCGGTCGCTTGAGGCCTAGGTGTTCTCTGAGAGTTGAAGTTGTGTACCTTTGACGGAAAACCCCACGCTTTTGCAGTTCGGGTATGATCTTAAAAACAAAATCATCAAGTCCCTCGGGTAAATAGGGGAACATAACGTTGAAGCCATCACATGCTCCACCTTCAAACCAAGTTTGCATTTTGTCGACAATAGACTCAGGAGTACCAATTATCTCTAGACTAGAAAAACTGCCGCCTACATGACTTGCTAACTCACCTACGGTTTTATTACCTCGACGAGCCATCTCAATTATCTTCTGTCGCCCACTTTGTGAGCTTTCACTGGCAGGGATTTCTGGTAAAGGACCATTCACATCAAAAGCAGAAGCATCACATCCGAGAAGAACACTGAGTGTTGCGATACCGCTATCAGGATGAACTAGAGAATCTAGCTTAGCTTTTTTATCAACGGCCTCCTGTTCAGATTCCCCTACAACAATGAAGGCGCCAGGTAGCACTTTTAGACTTTCCGGAGCGCGCCCTAGAACGCTCATGCGGTCCTTAATATCTAAGTAGTAGTTTTTACCATCTTCAAATCTGTTTGCTGCCCCAAAAACCACTTCAGCTGTTTCTGCGGCAAGCTGACGGCCTGCGTCAGAGGCTCCAGCCTGAACGATCACAGGCCATCCCTGTACAGGTCGTGCCACATTTAGCGGACCTTTTACATTTAGAAAATTCCCGTGATGGTCTAGAGTATTCATCTTTTTAGGATCAAAGTAGATGCCATTTTCTACATCTCTCACGAAGGCATCGTCAGCCCAAGAATCCCATAATCCAGTCACTATCTCATAAAATTCATGGGCTTTTTGGTACCGCTGAGCATGGGCCACATGAGAGTCCAATCCGAAATTCTTTGCTTCGTCAGGGTTGGCAGAAGTTACGAGGTTCCAACCCGCACGGCCGCCACTGATATGATCAAGAGAGGCGAATTTCCTCGCAATATGGTAAGGCTCGTTATATGTAGTGGACGCCGTAGCGATAAGACCGATGTGTTTTGTTGTTACTGCGAGGGCTGGCAGAAGAGTAAGTGGATCAAAAGATGTGACAGTCGCGCTGCGCTTTAGTGCATCCATGGGCATATTCATGACTGCAAGGTGGTCTGCCATGAAAAAAGCATCGAAACAGCCGTGTTCTAATGTCTGAATAAATTTTTGATAGTGTGCGAAATTGAAATTGGCATCCGGAAAAGCACCAGGATATCTCCAAGCTGCAGTATGCAGACTGACTGGTCGCATAAAGGCGCCCAAATGCATTTCTCTTTGTTTATGAGCCATTATGTTTGTTAAGCGAACAGCGGGGGCTAGCACCAAGGCTTGACCCCATCTGTGTTCTAAAAGCTTATATCACAGCTCAAGAGGAAGCTTACAATAAGTGCGCATGATCCTGTCGCGATGCTCAATGAGTATCGGATCGATGGCAGCTGTTATCTCTGCGGGAGTATTTTCAAACATAGGCCGCGCTTGAGGGTTTACGGGGCACTCGTCTTGAGATTGTAGAACAATAAAGTTACTAAATGCAGCCCAATAAAAATCAGCCGCAGTGATAGAGTTACCAACTAAAAATTTACTGTCTTGCTGGGCTTGAACTTTTAATATCGTCGCAAGTTCTTTTATTAGCGTGATAACTCTTTTGTTAGCTAATGCAGCATCAGTATCGTTGTAAGAATATTTTTTCCCGAAATCAGATGGAGGCTGTCCCTCAGGTGGACGCATCATGTCTAGACGGCGATTCCACCCAAAACCAAGCTCTCCACAAATTTCATGACTGATTCCCAGGACTTGGATCCGCGCAGCAGCAGCTTTAGGAAGCAATGGTTTTTGCGGCGCTAAGCGTTCTATAAGAAATAATATGTCATCCCAACGATTGATAGGGGATTCATTATTCCATGCGGCCACGGGCCCGCTGTTAGTACCGGACCAAGCAAGTAGCTCTGGGTTTTCAGACATTGGTATCTGATGAGCGAGTAGATAATCCAACCCCTTATAATCTATCATTGCTTTGGCAGCCACACCCCATGCACTAGGCATATCTTTTACTATTACGAGCCGGAGTCCACTTGCATTAACAGCGTCGTCGATACTTGTGTATTTCATTTTGTCTCCTTGTTCGGATCTCTCTCAAGAAAAATCATGATTACAGAAATTTTTGATTTTGGCAAAACGTTAATAGCTATTGCTGTCTCGCCGCTCAGTTATCCGTTTCACTCATAACATACTCTACTTAGATAAAGTGACATACTTTAGGATATCGACTACCTGTTGTGGGGATGAAGCCCATGCCAGAGCCGCAGAATCGACTTCCTTCAAAGGATGAATAATGTCCCTATCGTGGAATGTTATATAGCTTTTCCCAAGGGCAGCGCAAAAGCCGGCATCAAAAGCTGCATTCCATTGTTT
>DGOV01000137.1 GCA_002390205.1 Proteobacteria bacterium UBA4457
CTCATACCACTGCTTACTTAAGTCAGAAGGCAGGGCTTCTCCGGCTGATGTACATATTCGTAGTGCAATTTGACCAGGATCTGGGAGCGATTCGTCCGCGAGTAAAGCGGCGTATAAAGTAGGCACTCCATAAAAAACCGTCGGTTTCTTCTCGATGAGTACTCGAATCACTGCTTGTGGCGTAGGCCTTTCTTCCATCAGGATAGTCGTAGCGCCGGAAAGGATAGGAAAAGTTAAAGCGTTACCTAGCCCGTAAGCAAAGAATAGTTTCGCTGCAGAAAACACAATGTCGTTGCTGGTGATATTCAGCACAGGTTGCGCATATAAACGAGCGGTATCACGCATACTCGTTTGCACATGGATAGTTCCTTTAGGCTTTCCTGTCGATCCTGAAGAGTATAACCAAAAGCACGATTGATCTGCGTGCGTATTAGCTGACTTCGGCGCACATTTTGATTTCGTAATAATTTCAGATAATTCACCGGTTTTCCCATCAGAGAAAATTATTCTTTCTAGAGAGTCAATACTTTCTAGAAGGGGAAGAAAAGTGTCGCTAAATTCAGAACTGACAATAGCAATTTTTGCTTTACTGTCTGCAAGCATGAAGGCGTAGTCACTTTGGGTTAATAGAGTATTGGTCAAGACTGGGACTACCCCTGCATAGATAGCACCCAAGAAAGTCGCTGGGATCTCAAAGCTATCGGTCATGCAAAGTAAAATTCTTTCCTCCTCTCTTAATCCTAAATTAATGAGAGCGGTGGCAGTTTTTTGAGCAAGAGTTTTCAACTGTTGGTAAGTATAGCTACCGTGGTTATCTATGTAGGCTGTTTTTGACCCGCGACCGGCGACAATGTTTACATTTATTAGATGGTCAGCCGCATTAAATAGTGCTTCATCATCAACTCTAGGAATTGACGTGTTCAAAATTCTGGCGCCAGCGTCAGTCGTAAGCCGTTGAGTTCTTCCGAATACTCTATTTGACAGGCGAGCCTCGAGTTTTCCTCATAATATCCGGAATCTTCGACCATTACCTGCTCGTCTTCGGCACGTTCCCCTGCTTTGAATTGCCAATTTGCATCTAAATACACGTGACAAGTAGAACAGATACAGACTCCTCCGCATATGCCTTCTACCGGAAGACTAGCTTCCCTGAGTACCTCCATGATGTTGAGACCATCGCGAGCTTCGATTTCGTGCTCTACCCCGTTCCTATCCGTTGCGAAAATTTTCCCCATACTTAAAGTCTCACATACTCATAATCAATTGCTTGACTATTTATTCCTATCCGTGGAGCTGCTATCCAGCTAGCAAATTTTCCAGGCTCGGTCACTTGAACCATCAGTGACTTAACATACTCGTGATCTTGCTGTGATGGCAACCATTCCAGTTTTTTTTGTTCCCATTGATCACTGCTGATGACGCTTCCATCTGGCGCTACACAAGCGCTAGAAAATGTCCCTATTTGACGATGGAATGCCCGATGGGGAAGTTTTATCTCAAACTCTACCCCTGCATCTTTGATGAGTTTGTTCCACCGGTTGACCCCACGTTGACAGTCTTCAATATAATCGTCACGTAAACGTTCATTAATCGAGGTTAACGCAGACACTTCCTCTTTTGCGATTTTTTGATCGCGAAATGTAGAAACCTCATAAGGTTCATCTTTAAGACGGTGGTCATCTTTAATACGATTTTCCTGATACCTTCCCTTTAACCCTTGAGTGTAATAGTTAGCCGCATTAGTTGAGATCTCGGCTCCAAATAGATCCTCTGAAACACTGAAATGGAAGTTTACATACTTCTGGAGAGTAGGCAGGTCAATACCACCATGTCTCCTTACATCATCGGTTTTGTGTTGATTCATAATATCACATGCTTTTTGGATAATTCGAGCCACTCCTGTTTCACCGACATGCATATGGTGCGCTTCCTCAGTTAACATGAACTGACATGTCCGTGCGAGAGGGTCGAATGCTGATTCTGTAAGAGAGGCCAGCTGGTATTTGCCATCTCGATCTGTGAAGTAAGTAAACATATAGAATGACAGCCAGTCGGGAGTTTGCTCGTTAAAAGCACCTAATATTCTAGGTTTGTCAGGATCTCCCGAGCTTCTTTGTAATAATTCTTCAGCTTCTTCCCTACCATCTCGCCCAAAGTGCGCCATCAGTAGGTAGACCATCGCCCACAAATGTCTCGCTTCTTCAACGTTGACTTGGAATAAGTTTCTCATGTCTACAAGTGATGGAGCGGTAGCCGCTAGAATTCGTTGTTGTTCAACTGAGGCAGGTTCTGTATCTCCTTGGGTTACGATGAGTCGTCTGAGTGGTGCTCGGTATTCTGCTGGCACCTCCTGCCATACTTTTTCACCTTGATGCTCACCAAACTTAATGCGCTTATCTTGTTCGTGCGACTCTGCTAAGAAAATACCCCACCGGTAGTCAGGCATTTTGACTGGGCCAAAATGAGCCCAACCTTTTTTATCAACACTCACAGCTGTCCTCAGGTAGACTTCATTTTCTTGGTAGGAATCTGGACCATTTGTTTGCCACCAGTTCATGAACTTTGGATGCCAAGATTCTAATGCTCTCTGTAGTTTACGGTCTGACGAAAGTCCAACGTTATTAGGAATGAGTTGGCTATAGTCTATTTGAGCTTCCATACATAAATCTCCATTATTTTTTTACACGCGACCTTTCTGAAATTTGGGTCTTTCTCCGCTTCCATACAGGCTTAAAGCTCCATCTTCGCCAACGGCGTTTGACCGTTGAAAGATCCAGTTTTGCCATGCTGAAAGGCGAGAAAATATTTTTGATTCAATCGTTTCGGGACCGACAAACCTAAGATTTGCCTCCATTCCTGAAAGTGCATCCGGAGAAAAGACTGCTCGTGATTCAATAGCTATCCTGAGTTCGTCTTCCCAATCTATATCATCTGGTGTAAAAGTGACCAAACCTAATTCTTCTGCTGTCTTAGGATCAAGACGATTTAGGGTACTTTCTTCTACTGCAGTCAATAATTCTTTCTGCCCGTAAAATCTACTTTCCAATCTCGTGAGTTCATTCACCATTCGTAAAGAGCCAAAGTTAAAGTCTGTCAAAGTGATGAAGGCCTCCGGTCGCTCATCCTCATCAAATTGGCCTAACAACATATAACTTTGGTCGCAGGCGAGAGCCAGTTCTGCTAGGATTCCGCAAAAACAGCTGCCGGGCTCTATGGCCGCTATAAGACTCCTAGCTGAAACATCAATTCGCTTTAAGGTTCGCTCCAAGTATAGAACTATCTCCTTTATCACCGGAGCACTCTCATGATTTTTCAATAAAGACTCTGCTTTAAATACATCGGTAGACTCTCCCGATGTTTTGAAAATCCAAGTCCCAATTTCGTCTTCGTTAAAACGCATATGTAGTATCGCATCTTCTAATTCTCTGGCTATCACCAAAGGCCAGAAATCCGAACCTTGGCTCATAATTCCAGCAAGATCATGCGGTAAGTCAGTGTGATTGCTGTGGAGTGTAAAAGTGGCGCTGGAAAGTGTTCGATCTATTGTAATGGACAGATGGCTATACTCGATTGAGTTTTCTTTAAATGACCGATTAAGTGGTGTAAATTGAATACCCACTGCAGCACTTTCAGGATTTTTACCAGCCGCGACTTCTTTTGCACGGGACATGACTTGCTCTGCGAAGGAAGATGCTGGAATTATTCGATCAACTAATCCCCACTCTAGAGCGCGCTTCCCCTTAATGCCTTCTTCGGTTGTGCAGAAAAAATCTGCACGGTCTTTCCGAACAAGGCGTTTATCTACAAGCCGAGTCAAGCCTCCTGTTCCGGGCAAGACTGCTAGAAGTGGTAATTCAGGAAGGGAGACTGCACTGGAACCATCATCTGCGAGATATATTTCATCACAAGCCAAGGCGAGTTCATAACCACCTCCGGCACACGACCCTTGTATAGCGCAAAGATATGTTTGACTGGAATTCTTGGTCGCATTTTCTATAGCATTCCTTGTCTCGTTGGTGAATTTGCAAAAATTAACCTTATGGGCATGATTGGAATATCCCAGCATTTTTATATTGGCACCGGCACAAAAAACTCGTTCATTCAAAGAATGAATGATCACACAGCGAATGGATGGGTGCTCGAAGCGGATTCGCTGAATAGCATCATTTAATTCGATATCGACCCCTAAATCGTAGGAATTAAGCTTTAACTGATACCCATCTCCTAATGTGTCACTCTCAGA
>DGOV01000132.1 GCA_002390205.1 Proteobacteria bacterium UBA4457
CATGACCCACGTCGAAGCCGTGACACCCCCGAAACTGTATTCGGCTAGTTTAACCCGAAAAAGCCTCAAAAGTATCCTAGTTATTTGGTTAAATCGATTTCTTGAAAATACGCGCTTTTTCACGCTTCCAGTCTTTATCTTTCTCGCTTGCTCGCTTGTCGTGTTGTTTTTTTCCCTGAGCAATACCAACTTCGACTTTCACACGGTTATTCTTCCAATATAGCGCTGTCGCTACGATGGTCATTCCTCGTCGCTCCACTGCCCCTTGCAACTGATCTAATTCTCTCCGATTCAAAAGGATTTTTCGCATTCTCTGCGAATCAGTAGTGACATGGGTCGACGCTGATAAAAGAGGAGTTATATGAGTGCCATGAAGGAAAGCCTCGCCATTCTGCATTAAAATATAGGCATCCCGCAACTGCACTTTACCTGCGCGGAGGCTTTTTACTTCCCAGCCTTCTAAAACTAAACCCGCCTCGTGAGTTTGTTCTATATGATAGTCATATCGTGCCTTTTTATTTTGCGCAATTGAGCCAGGGCTGGCTTTCCCCCCTTTTTTAGTGCTCATTGGTTTGTCGAAATTTGCTCATAATGGAGATTATACTCATATCCTAAGTCAAGTATGGTCTTGTCTACTTGATGACTGGGTTTGTCTGCCTCAGAATAAGTCACCATAAATCAACTAGAGGTTTCAAAGTATGGGTTCTACTAGAGAGTCTTTGCATGGTCAATGGTCGTCGAAGTGGGTTTTTATTCTTGCCGCAGCCGGCTCTGCAGTTGGCTTAGGAAACATTTGGCGGTTCCCCTATGTTACGGGTGAGAATGGAGGCGGTGCTTTCGTTTTGGTCTATCTTGCCTGTATTTTCCTGATAGGAATTCCGGTGATGATTGCAGAACTTACGATCGGTCGGCGAGGCAGGCGCAGCCCAATTAACGCAATGCGGATACTCGCATCAGAAGACGGGTTAAGCTCGGGTTGGACGGTCATTGGTTACATGGGTATCTTTTCCGGCTTTTTAATTCTCTCTTTTTACTCTGTTGTAGCTGGATGGTCTCTGGCTTACATATCGTATAGCNNTATCCGGAGATCTAGCCTCAGATCTTGCCTCGTCGCGAGCAGTTTTTGAAGCTTTGACTAGTTCAGCTCCTCGCTTAGCCTTTTGGCACACTCTTTTTATGTGTCTGGTAATTTTTGTTGTGTCAAACGGCGTAACGCGCGGACTCGAACGTGCGGTAAAAATCCTGATGCCATTGCTCTTTGTCAGTTTAATAGCGATGGTCATCTATGCCTTGCTTGTTGGTGATGCTTACAAGGCAGTGACTTATCTGTTTTATCCTGATTTCAGTAAACTTTCCTTAGACGCTATTATTGTGGCTGTTGGTCAGGCATTTTTCAGCCTAAGTTTGGGAATGGGGGCTTTAATGATTTATGGCTCTTATCTCCCGCAGGAAGTTTCTATTCCCAGCACATCAGTGATCGTCGGCTTAGTTGATAGCTTGGTAGCGATATTAGCTGGTCTGGCGATCTTTCCAATTGTCTTTGGGTATGGCCTTGAGGTAAGCGAAGGGCCTGGTCTCGTATTTGTAAGTCTTGCGATTGCGTTCGCAAATATGCCTTTTGGAGAGATTTTTGGTTTTGTATTCTTTGTCCTGTTGTCTATTGCGGCTTGGACGTCTGCTATTTCGCTCTTGGAACCTGTAGTAGCTTGGTTAATAGAAACTAAGGGGTGGAGTCGGTCTAAGTCAAGCCTTTTGTCTGGCAGTGTAATCTGGTTGATGGGCTTGGTTGCGTTGTTGTCGTTTAACGAATGGCGTGAATTTACTCCTTTTGGGAAAAATATTTTTGATTGGGCAGAGTTTGTGAGCACTAGCGTGTTACTGCCCGCTGGAGGATTGCTTATTTCGATATTTGTGGGCTGGCGCTTAAGCATGTTTACCTTAAGTGAAGAATTAAATGGTTTGCGGTCTTCCCTTTACAAAGCCTGGTATGTGTTAGTGAAATACCTCGCCCCTCTAGGAGTAACCTTGGTTTTTGTAGAGAGCTCAGGTTTGCGTGGTGTGATTCTTGGTTTTTTTGCGGGTTAAGTACTTATGAGTTCGTTTAGACAATCGGCCTTAGTTCCATTTTCTTCAGCGCAAATGTATTCGCTGGTCAATGATATTGAGTTATACCCTGAGTTTCTTCCTTGGTGTTCAAGTGCAAAAGTTATCGAGAATTCTGAGTCTCAGGTGAATGCCGAATTAACTGTCAGCAAAGGGCCATTCACTTATAGCTTTTCGACTACAAATGTTTTGGTGCCGAATAAATCTATTGATTTAAAACTTTTAAAAGGGCCCTTCAAGTTCTTCAGAGGTCACTGGGTTTTTAACGATGACAGTCGGGGTTGTTTTGTGAGGTTGAGCATCGATTATGAAGCTAGTGCGCCGCTGCTCAGGATGGCGTTATCTATGGCCTCAGGAGCCGTTGTAGACTCGCTAATAAAGTCCTTTGTGAGCCGAGCCCATGAAAAGTACTAAAGTAAAAAGAATTTCGGTGCAAATAGTCCTGTCTGTTAAAGGCAGCGCTGAGGTCGTAGAGCTCAGCGTGCCCCTTGGGACTTCTTTAGAAAACGCAGTTGAGCGTTCAATGTTGCTTGATAAGTTGGGTTATGAAGACAGGAATTGCGCTTCATACGGAATTTTTGGCCGCAAGAGAGATCGCAAAACTCTACTTTGTTCGGGCGATAGAATAGAAATTTATAGCCCCATCATAGCTGATGCAAAAGCGCTACGCATTCTTCGTGCCGCTAATCAAAGAGACGGCTGACTAAACTTTTCTTTTTGTCGTCGTTTGGTATTGCATCGGGATCTATTGCTGGGCCCTCTCCAGGGCCTGATTGTAGACCAGTATATGGGCTCTTCTCTATAGCCTTTACGATTTTGTCTGTGTGGTATTCGACTTTTTTGTCAGCTTCAGTTACTTCATTATTTTCGTNNTTTGCGTTTGTGTCTTTGTCTTTGGACAAAGACAGTTTGTGAAGTATACGTTCTTTCATACTTCTTTTGACAAAGCGTGGGACGAGTATTTCAGCATCCTCATGCCGCTTGGCAACTAACTCTTTTTCCGCAGCTTTGATGTTCCCTTTAATTATACTAAGAGAATCACCCTCAAAATACAGTGTTATTGTTCTTTTAGAGAGGAACTCGCGTTCCCTATCGTAGGTGAAAATGTAATCCCAGCGATGGCTGTTAAAAGTGTCCATTANNGATTGGCGTACCCATGATGAATTGCACTTTTTCTTTATTCATTCCTACTTCTAGCTGGGCAAGCATGTTTTGCGTCACTACATTGCCTTGCTGAATATCTATTTTGTGAACGAATTTTAGATCGTTGATGTCTGATAGCTTAGGTATTCCAGGTACATACGATTTGGAACAGCTCAAAAGCAGCAAGGATAACGCGCTGAGTAATATAATCTTTCTCATAAGTAGACCTGAAAATAGATAGATTGAATTTGTAGTGCTCGACGTCAAACAATTAGGAGGAAGTATAAGCTTCAAGCAGCCTAATCTGTTTTATTGCCTACTCCAAGC
>DGOV01000015.1:0-5415 GCA_002390205.1 Proteobacteria bacterium UBA4457
TTGATAGACTCTTGCATAACATCACCTAAACTACCGGTATATATTTCCTTTCCTTTTCCCGGAACAACAACAGCCTCGATTGTCAGCAAATCACCACCAACTTCTGTCCATGCCAACCCAGTTACTTGCCCTACGCGATCTTCCTCTTCACCAAGACCAAATCGAAACTTCTGCACTCCCAGATATTTATCTAAATTCTGCTCCGTAACAGATATTTTTTTTGTTTTCAGGTTGGTCAGTAAATGTCTGACTACTTTCCGGCAGATATTTGCGATCTGTCGCTCCAAGCTTCTGACTCCCGCTTCTCTGGAGTAGTAACGGATAATCCCACGCACAGCAGACTCGCTGATTTTCAATTCACTATCTTTAAGACCGGCATTCTTAAGTTGCTTCGGCACTAAGTATTTGAGCGCAATTCTAGTTTTTTCCTCTTCCGTATAGCCAGATATATTGATGACTTCCATTCGATCCATTAGTGGGGCAGGGATATTCATGGTGTTAGCCGTCGTTACAAACATCACTTCGGACAGGTCATAATCGAGTTCCAAATAATGATCATTGAATGCTGTGTTTTGTTCTGGATCGAGCACCTCCAGCAGAGCGGAACCTGGGTCTCCCCGAAAATCCATTGCCATTTTGTCTATTTCATCTAGCAAAAAAAGTGGATTCTTTGTTTTTATTTTCGACATACTCTGGACGATCTTTCCTGGCATCGCTCCCACATAAGTCCTACGATGCCCGCGAATCTCGGCTTCATCACGAACTCCACCCAGTGACATGCGCACAAATTTTCTATTAGTGGCTCGCGCTATGGATCGACCGAGGGATGTTTTACCCACGCCAGGAGGCCCTACGAGACAGAGAATGGGACCTTTGAGTTTTTTAACACGCTTTTGAACTGCAAGGTATTCAAGGACTCGTTCTTTTACTTTTTCAAGGCCGTAGTGATCTTCATCTAGAATTTCTTCGGCTTTAGCTAGCTCAGTTCTAACTTTCGACCGTTTTTTCCAAGGTACACCTACAACCCAATCAATATAATTTCTAACGACAGCCGCTTCGGCAGACATGGGAGACATCATTCTTAATTTTTTGAGCTCTCCTTCCGCTTTTTCTAGAGCTTCTTTTGGCATGCCCGAAGCCGCGATCTTTTTTGCAAGCTCATCAAATTCACTCAGGCCTTCCTCGCTTTCCCCAAGCTCATTTTGTATCGCCTTCATTTGCTCATTTAAATAGTACTCTCGCTGGCTTTTTTCCATCTGCTTTTTAACGCGCCCGCGCAGCTTTTTCTCTACTTCAAGAAGATCAATCTCTCCTTCCATCAGCCCAATCAAAAATTCAAGTCGTTCTGAAAGGTCTGTAATCTCAAGAATTTTCTGTTTCTCTAGCATTTTGACATTTATGTGGGCCGCTATGGTGTCCCCAAGTCGAGAGGGATCGTCAATACTAGACAAAGAAGAAATTATCTCAGGAGGTATTTTCTTGTTTAACTTGGCATACTGGTCGAATTGACCCATGAGCGCTCGTGTTAAGGCCTCGCCTTCCCTTTCACTAGGCTCTGAGACCTCTAGCTCTTTTACAGTTGCTGCATAAATGTCTTTAGCATCAACAAAGGATTCAATCTCAGCTCGACAGACTCCCTCCACCAATACTTTAACTGTCCCATCGGGCAGCTTAAGTAATTGTAATATATTTGAAATGGTACCAACACGATGCACATCCTCCTCGCTCGGGCTATCTTCTCCTGCATCTTTCTGACCCACAAGAAAAATCTGTTTCCCATCCTCCATAGCACTATCGAGAGCTGCAATCGACTTCTCTCGCCCAACGAAGAGTGGAATAACCATATGCGGGTAAACAACCACATCTCGTAACGGTAATACAGCAAACTCTTTAGAATGATCACTCATGCAAGAAGTACTCCTAAAACTATGGGCAAATTTTTATTGTTGATAATAATGCAAAGAATACGTCTGTCCCACCTTAAGGCAAAGTTGCGAAAGTCAGGCGAGAATACAAAAATTGCATTCTCAATGACTGCATTTACTCTGAAGCAGCCGTGGAAGAAACTTCTGAACTTTCATATATTACTAGCGGGTTACTCTCGCCTCTTATCGCGCTTTCATCAACAACCACTTTTGTCGCGTTTTTTAATGACGGTAACTCATACATGGTGTCTAAAAGATTTTTTTCAAGGATTGAACGTAAACCCCTAGCGCCACTTTTCCTTTCTAGCGCTTTATCCGCTATAGCTAGCAAAGCATCCTCTCGAAACTCAAGCTCGCAATCCTCCATCTCAAACAGTTTTGCATATTGCTTCGTAAGCGAATTTCTAGGTTCCACCAGAATTTGCACTAACTGCTCTGCATCCAACTCTTCCAGAACAGCTAAAACAGGCAGCCGTCCAACAAACTCCGGTATTAATCCGTACTTGACTAAATCTTCAGGTTCAACTTGCTGCAAAAGCTCAGAGGACGATTTCTTATCATCTTTTCCTTGCACTTCAGCAGAAAACCCCATTCCACTCTTCTCAGATCTAGCCCTAACTGTAGTATCTAAGCCCGCAAAAGCCCCGCCACAGATAAATAAAATATTACTCGTATCGACTTGCAAAAATTCCTGTTGAGGATGCTTTCTTCCTCCTTGAGGAGGAACAGACGCGATAGTTCCTTCTATGAGCTTTAGGAGCGCCTGTTGCACCCCTTCGCCTGACACATCTCTCGTTATAGATGGATTGTCAGACTTGCGCGAAATCTTATCTATCTCATCAATATACACAATCCCAGTTTGAGCTTTCTCTACATCATAATCACACTTCTGCAGGAGTTTTTGGATTATGTTCTCCACATCTTCCCCGACGTAACCTGCTTCCGTAAGCGTCGTCGCATCAGCTATGGTAAATGGGACATTGAGCAGCCTTGCCAAAGTCTCTGCCAGCAAGGTTTTCCCACTGCCGGTTGGGCCCACAAGCAGCACGTTACTTTTGGAAAGTTCGATATCGTCTTTTTTAACCCGAGTATCTAAGCGCTTATAGTGATTATAGACGGCAACGGCCAGTATTTTTTTTGCCTCATGCTGTCCAATTACGTACTCGTCTAAGCTGTCTTTGATTTCTTTCGGTATGGGTAGCTTCGCACCCTTATCAGCTCCCGATTTTTCTTGGATTTCTTCTTGAATAATATCAGTGCATAGCTCAACGCATTCGTCACAAATGAAAACTGACGGGCCTGCAATTAATTTCCTGACCTCATGCTGGCTCTTCCCACAAAAGGAGCAATAGAGTAATTTATCACTATCCGCTTTGGGATTATCACCATCACTCATACAGCATCACCTCTTCAATCATCAAAAAAATTTTAATCTTTGGCTTTTGTCGCTTCTCTACTAGAGAGGACTTCATCAATAATTCCGTAATCAACGGCTTCTTCTCCGCTCATAAACCGGTCTCTGTCTGTATCTGCTTCAACTTTTTCTATGGGTTGCCCAGTATGAGTTACTAAAATCTGATTCAATCGCTCGCGTGCTTTCAATATTTCTTTAGCATGAATATCAAAGTCAGAAGCTTGTCCTTGAAAACCACCCAGTGGTTGATGAATCATCATTCTAGAGTGCGGCAAACAATATCTTTTTTTGGCAGCCCCACCTGCTAATAGCAAGGCACCCATGCTGGCCGCTTGGCCAATACACATTGTGCTAACATCAGGTTTAATAAACTGCATCGTATCGTAAATTGCCAATCCTGCAGACACTGAGCCTCCTGGAGAGTTGATGTACAGATGTATGTCCTTGTCTGGGTTCTCTGACTCCAAGAATAATAGCTGCGCAACCAACACATTCGAAACATAGTCTTCAACAGGACCCACCAAAAAGATCACACGCTCTTTCAGTAATCTAGAGTAGATATCGTAAGCCCTCTCTCCTCTAGAGGTCTGCTCAACGACCATCGGTACTAGATTCAAGCCGCGAGGAGCATTTCCCCCTGCCGAAAAATCAGAAATCTCTATTGCCATTACTTATCTTCCTAATTACTTAATTACTAGTCTGCATCGGATTCATTAACCCGTCAAATGAGATGCTCTCTTCTTTAACATCAGCCTGCTGGGCAAGCCAATCAACCACAGTTTCTTCTAAACAAG
The DNA here is from genome assembly GCA_002390205.1 of Proteobacteria bacterium UBA4457. Taxonomy (GTDB): domain Bacteria; phylum Pseudomonadota; class Gammaproteobacteria; genus UBA4457. The sequence goes on from DGOV01000015.1 coordinate 4,134, forward strand.
CGCCTTCTATTTGCTTAAGTTGTTCAGGATTTTCGTAGTACCATTTTGTAACGGCTTCCGAATCTTCATATCCGGCTGCCATCTTAGAAATCATTTCTTTAACTTTATCAGGCTCCGCTTTCAGTTCTTCTCTCTTGATTATCTCCGCCATCAAAAGGCCCATCTTTACACCGCCCTCAGCCCTGTCGGTTAAGGCTTTTTCAAAAGCTTCCTCATCGTTAGAAGGATTGACCCCTCTCATCATTAGCTCTCGAGACATTTGCTCTCTCTGCCGACCAACTTCCTCTAATACCAGGCTTTTAGGAATCTCAAACTGGTTCACATCCATCACTTTTTCCATAATTTCATTACGGAATCTCATTGTCTGAGTCTTCTCGCGCTCTTTTTCCATATTCTCGAGCACCTGAGTTCTGAATGCCTCTTCTCCGCCTTCTTTGACACCGAATTTTTCGAAAAACTCATCGTCTAGTTCCGGCAAAGCTGACTCAGAAATTTTCTTTACTACAATATCGAACTTTACCGGTTTTCCAGCTAAAGCTTCATTTTGATAGCCTTCTGGAAATTTTAGAGCTAAAACAGGAGTGTCGCCTTTTGATTGCTCAACCAATCCATCTTCAAAACCCTCAATCATAGTTCCTGCGCCCAGAGAAACCTCAAAATCACTGCCAGTCCCGCCTTCAAAAGGCTCGCCTTCGATACTGCCGGAAAAATCAATAGAAAGCTGATCCCCCATTTTCGAAGGCCGATCGACCTCAGTCCAAACCTTGTGATGATCGCGAAGCTGTTCCACTACTTTCTCTAGATCTTCGTCACCAATATCACAACTCAACTTAACAACGTTTACCTTATCTAATGAGGCGGGCTCGATAACCGGAAAGACTTCAAAAACTGCGATGTACGTGAGACCTGATCCAACCTTCGACGAAACCTCCTCTATGGCAGGCTGTCCAGCCGGTTGCAGGCCTTTAGAAGTCAACGCCTCGCTGAAAGTACTTTGCAGTGTTTCTCCAACGACCTCATCCCTCACCGAAGCTGTGTAGCGTTGCCGAACGACGGAGAGAGGTACCTTCCCTTTCCGAAAGCCATCTATTGTTACTGTCTGCACTAACTTAGCAAGACGGGATTCAACATCAGTCGAAATACGCTCTTCTGGTATTTCAACTTTCATACGTCTTTCCAGCACTGAAGGCTCTTCTAAAGAAATTTGCATCTAAAAAAACTCTATTTTATTAGTTTAAAGGCAAATAGACTGCCGCCTATTTGGTACGAAAGGAGAGACTCG
>DGOV01000015.1:5468-7675 GCA_002390205.1 Proteobacteria bacterium UBA4457
GCGTCTACCAATTCCGCCACTCTCGCATTACTCGCCTAGAATATCTTCTCACATTATCACGGAGACCTAGCCATTAATTGCTTCTTAATTCAATCAATATGTCTAGTCCGCATGACAGGGCCAGAAGTTACTCTGTCCAGACATTATATGACGAGGCTCTAACTCTTAAAACCCCCAAAAATGCCTTTAAAACACTAGCGATTTCTTTTTTGATTGATTTTAGTTACGTTATAGTGACAAATTTCTTACGCTTTCAGGAGGACTAAAGATCAATGATTGGTTTTAACCAGAAAAAATTTGAACAGCTACAAGGAAAAGTGATGGGCAATGCAGCTGGCGCAGTCGGATTGCTCATGGCATACATAGGAGATCAGGCTGGCGTCTACCGGGCCCTTGAAAAAATCGGCCCATGCTCCCACCAGAGACTCGCAAAAGAAGCAAATGTAGACGAAAGATACTTACGAGAATGGTTGTCCTCAAACGCCGCTATAGGATATATAGGCTATGACGCTGAGGAAGACGAATTTGCACTCTCGCCCGAGCAAGCGGCGTTGTTTTCAAATGAAGGGGAGCCAACATGCATGCAAGGTTTCTTTCAGGCGGTGGTAGGTCAGTTCGCCACACACGAATTAGCTGTAGACACGTTCAAAACAGGCGAAGGTAGAGCATGGGATGATCATCACTCTTGCTGCTTTTGTGGGACAAACCGATTTTTCAGAACGGGATATGCGGCAAGCTTGACCTCGGACTGGATCCCCGCCCTGACCGGTGTGGAGGCTAAGCTGCAAGCGGGGGCAAGAATAGCTGATGTCGGTTGTGGGCTAGGCTCATCGTCTATCTTGATGGCCAGCGCCTATCCAAACTCGACCGTTTGTGGGTTTGATTACCATCTCTCGTCTATAGAAAAAGCGATTCAAAGTGCGGACCATGAAAAACTAACGAACATATCGTTCTCTCAGGTATTAGCGAAAGAGCTCCCTGGAAACGATTACGACTTAGTCTGCATTTTTGACGCTCTTCATGATATGGGAGATCCTGTCGGTGCCGCGAAAAGGATCAAAAGTGCGCTGAAGCCAGGCGGCACGTTTATGGTAGTCGAACCGTTGGCAGGGGATTCTTTAGAAGAAAACATGAATCTCCTCTCAGGTATCATGTATGGCTTTTCGACTACAATCTGTGTTCCAGTATCGCGCTCTCAAGAAGTGGGCCTCTGCCTTGGCTCGCAAGCGGGCGAAAAGCGCCTATCTAAAGTATTAAAAGAGGCTGGGTTTTCAAAGATAAAACGCGTCGCAGAAACACCTAGTAACATGGTTTTGGAGGCCATAGCATGACCGACTCATTCCAATCATTAATCCACTCTGTGAGACGTCATTGATGGAAGACTTGGAACCAATGTACTTTTTATTCGCTCTAATAGCTTTATTAACGGCCACCGCAGCAACATTTTGGATGCGAAAAAAGCTTCACACATCTTATGGTGAAGAGAACACCAAAATCTCTATCGCTCTTGAGCAAAAGGAAAACGAGAATCTAGCCCTAAAAGCACAAAACTCTAAAATTAGTCAAGAGTATGCAGTCTTATCAGCAGAAAAAAGAGAAGGAGAAAAATCTAATTTAGAAAAAATAGCATTGTTACAAAATGCCGAGAATTCCTTAAAAATACAATTTGAGAATCTAGCCAATCAAATATTTACCGACAACCAAAAAAAACTTAAGGAAGCTAATAAAGAAAGCGTCGAAACGCTACTTAGTCCAGTAAGACAGCAGTTAACCGATTTTAAAAAGAAAGTCGAAGATATTTACGATAACGAAAACCGCGAAAGAGCTACCCTGCGAACTGAAATAAACATATTGAAAAATTTAAATGAGCGAATCGGGACTGATGCCTTAAACCTCACCAAAGCTCTCAAAGGAGACAGTAAGGTCCGAGGAAACTGGGGAGAGATGCAGCTCGAACGGCTCCTGGAAGAGTCGGGCCTTGTTAAGGGGCGCGAGTATGATACACAAACAGCTTATAAGAACATCGAGGGGAAATCGTTTTTTCCTGATGCAATCATTCATCTTCCAAATAACAAACACATTATTATTGATTCCAAAGTATCGCTAATAGCATACGATCGTCACCATGCCGCCGAGGATGACGTTCAGAGCAATCTTTTTGCTAAAGAGCATGTGGCATCTATGCGAAACCATATCAAAGAACTATC
>DGOV01000099.1:0-30131 GCA_002390205.1 Proteobacteria bacterium UBA4457
AGATCATACTCTAGAAGATTTCTATGGATTTAACGGTCGCCCAATGGAACATGATTGGGAATACGTGGGTAGCACTAATATTTTAGTTGTCGCCAAGTCTAGAAATCGAGAGACTGTATATTACGGTCCTAACGGTTGGGCTGTGAAAGATGATTACACTATGAGACAAACCGATGTCGTCAAGCAGATCCCTAAAAGTTCTGCGCATCCCTATTCATACAAATTCATTCACGTTGATCGTGATACAGGCGAATCTTATTACGCTAACGCGTTCGATAAGGCCGGTGAACTTTGGAAAGTATGGCAGTTGACGAAAGTTTGGACTGAAGATCCATGGGTTCAATTAGATGGCAAAGGAAGTCCATTCGCATGGAAAGAAAAAGGCCAATTTAGCGCTCCAGGAACTAATTTCCAGTTATTTCAAAGTATCAATGTAATTGATCTTCAGAATAACCGAGGAACATTAGTACCTTGTCGTGGAACTGAAGCTCCGAATCAAGATTTGAGAAGAGCAAAACGTGTACTTGACGTTAACTACCTCACAGAAGGACGTTAATATCTAACGACCTTTAGTTTGATGAGAGGGCTGTCAATTTTATTGATGGCCCTTTTTTTATCTGCCAGTCCAGCTTTTGCCCATTAACTGGTTTGAGGGGAGAGTCGGATCGAGTAATTTCTTAGCCGCCTCTGATCCAGTTACAGGCAACCCATCAGCTTGAAGCAGACCAATTTGTACCAACACCGATGCTTGATCCCAATAGATGTGTTCGTTGTAGAGCTTGTCGCCTCTAAAATTTACAATTGCAACAAGTGGGACCTCAACAAATTTACCGGTAGGCTTTACACCTGGGAGCATCCAAGGTACTTCAGTTGTGTGTGTAAAAGAAAAAATCATCTCGTCGACTAATCTATCTATACCTATAGTTCGTGACACAGGTATAAGTTTTGTATCCGGCGGGTTGGAATTTATAAAAAAGTTAGAATAGAATTTTCTTAGATTTTTAAAGCCAACTCCTCCCGTCATAGTGGGTATGTGATTCACATAAGGTTGAGCAACCATAGTTTCCATCGTGGCATCTACGTCCCTCTCATGGAACTCATATTGAGTGTGGAGCTCCCATAACGCTACTAAGTCGTAAATAGGCCCGATAGTTGTTCGTAACAATTGCAGATCGCGAGAGTGCGCGATCATTATGGCCGCTTTATTAAATTGATTTGAGCGCTTTTCATAGAAATTTTCACTGCAGTCTGGATAGAGGTACCCTGTAACATGTTTCTCTTTTTCCAAGCTTTTATTTATCTGCGTGGACGTCCCTTCATTTTCAGGAAGGTGCAGTAAACAGGGTGTTTTTTCACCTCTTAATTTTTCAACCGTTTTTGAGCAAATAGCTCCATAACAGATGACTCCTTTGATTTCGTCTTGCTTTGCAAATTCTACCGCTTGGTCAGTAGTGTCACCAAAACATATGGTAGAAACTCCTCCAGAATGCCGCGACATATTTAACACTGTGTTGACGGCGAGTGAAACGAAATCATCTGTTTCCGAGTTGTCAGAAGCGATCGATAAACAAGTGTAGCCTTCTTCGGCATAAAAATGTCCGTTCTGTTCGATTTCAGACTCTGTAGTAGAAATAGGGTAACAAATTATAAGGCCAGGGCTTTGTCCGTTCTCAGGTCCGCTTACCCATGTATTTGTCGATATACCTTCGGTATTTATCGCGTTAAAATAAGTAGTCAAGTTGTCCTCCATTTTCAACTTTTTCGATGATTCATCGTAACATGCTGGAGTTTTCTTTAGGTGAGGAAAAATAATGAGACAGACTGAAAACGGAATGTTTGGTGAAAATCCATTTAAGCTAGGAATTTTCTCTCCTAACTGCTCTGGTGGAATGGCAATCACGACGGTTCCTGAGAGATGGGATGCAAGTTGGGGTAACAACGTAAAACTTGCCGCTGTTTTAGACAATGTAGGAATAGAATTTGTCCTGCCAATTGCTAGATGGGCTGGTTATGGAGGGTCCACTGATTTTCAAGGTAGCTCGCTCGAAACCGTTACCTGGGCTACCGGAATTTTGGCTAAAACAAAGACTTTAACTGTTTTTGCGACAGCGCAGACCGCTTTTTTTCACCCTTTAGTAGCGGCTAAGCAGTTCGCGACGATAGGTGAAATTGCTGACGGTCGTTTTGGGTTAAATGTCGTTTGTGGTTGGAATCAGCCGGAATATGAAATGTTTGGCTTGAAACTTTCAGACAGTCATGATGAGCGTTATGCGTTAGGTTCTTCTTGGTTGAATGTAATGAAAAAAGCATGGTCTAAAGACGGTCCATTTGACTGGAAAGATAGCTTCTTCAATATAAAAAATGGTCAATGCTCACCAAAACCATTCCTTAATGATTTGCCACCCATCATGAACGCGGGCTCATCTGCCCAAGGTCAGAGTTTCGCGGCTCAGAATTGTGATTTTTTATTCACTGTTATGCTCGATATTCCTTCAGGCAGTGAGATGGTTAAAAATATTCAGGCGATATCGAAAAGAGAATATCAGCGCATGATTGATGTTTTCACTACAACCTACGTTGTGTGTCGTCCTACTATGAGCGAGGCCCTGGAATACCATCATCATTACGCCGTTGACCACGCTGATTGGCCTGCCGTAGATAAGCTTATGGAACTAATGGGAATGCATGCGCATTCGTTTCCTCGTGACCAAATCGCGTCGCTTAGAACACATTTTGCAGGGGGACACGGGGTTTATCCATTAATTGGCGACCCTGACACCGTGGCAGATGAGATAGAGCGAATAGCGATGGCTGGTTTTGGGGGCATCTCTATGTCGTTTGTTAACTATCTAAAAGAACTACCGTTTTTTATCCAAGAGGTTATCCCGAGGCTCGAGAATAAAGGTCTTAGGATCCCTACAAAAAGGCAAATATAGAAATAGCCAGAACACCTTTTTATAATTGCGTACTTGGCCTAGCCGAGACTACTTTACGCCACCGCTCGATATTTTTACTTTCAGAGGGGAGCTCTAGGCCAACTCTTTTTGCGAAATCTACCGCGCATAATGCCGTGATATCAGCCGCAGTAAAGCGATTAATGGCTAGAAACTCACTTTCTCCTAGCTGTTTTTCAAGCTTTTTGAAAAACCATTCAGCCCGAGCCTTTCCTCGCCCTACTAAGTCGGGAATGGTGGAGATACCTGAGAAACCTGGCATCGCTCTGTTTTTGAAGATTTCATTCTGGTTTCTGAAAAATTCTCCAATAGCTTGCATCCCTTGCATTTCGCAGAACCGCTCCCAAGATGCTACAGTTGCAATTTCAATGGGGTTCATGCCGAGTAAATTTGGCTCTGGATAAAGGGACTCAAGATATACAAATATACAAGGAGCTTCTGTTATAACTGTGCCATCATCGAGCTGAAGGGCAGGTAAAGTGCCCCAAGGATTGATCGCCAAGTATTCCTCTTTTAGGTTTTCCCCCTCGATTATGCCGACTTCTATACTGGGGATATCTAGAGCTTTTTCTGCAACAAAAATTCTAGCTCTTCTCGGATTGGGTGCCATACCACAGTCGTATAATTTCATCTCTTTCTCCAGCGTAGTTTTAGAATTATCTTTACGCGCCCAATAGTTTTTTTGACACGCGTCAACTAGTGTGATCATTTATGTCTTTGTATTATATGTCTTTTTATTTTAGTTTTCAGTTTAGTGTTTTATCTGTCATGATGATGACATGAAAAATTTGACCGCAAGAGCATTGCTTACCTCGTGTTTAATAATCGTCTGGTTTGGCGTAGTAGCTGCCAATGTGAAAGACGTGAAACGCTTAAAGCTGCTGAGAATGTGTGAGGGATGTGACCTCGTTGAGGCAAAACTACGCTATGCTGACCTGAAAAATGCGGTTTTGATTAATGCTGATTTGTCAGGAGCAGATCTTAAAGCTGCAGATCTCAGCGGCGCAAACTTAACAGGCGCGAATTTTAGTAACGCTGACTTGTCAGAAGCCGATTTGAATGGGGCTGTATTAGTTGGAGCTGATTTACGGGGCGCGACTCTTTACAACGCTAACTTGATGCGTGCAGATCTCCGAAAAGCCGATCTCTCCACTATTGATATAGATTCTTCGCGTCTTGTTGAAGCTACTGTTTGTGAAACTAAAACTATGGCGGGTGTACAGAATAGAGATTGTAGCTGAGTTACAGAATAGTGATCTGCTTTCTCCTTGTCCGACTGAGTCTCTTTGATTTATGAAACATTACTCATTACTTGATCTTGCACCTGTGAACGAAGGTGAATCTCCTGTAACAGCATTTGCTAATGCTGCCGATCTGGCGAGACATGCGGAGGATTGGGGTTATCAACGTTATTGGTTAGCTGAACATCACAACATGCCAGGGATTGCTAGCGCAGCAACTTCTCTTGTGATTGGGCACGTGGCGTCCAAAACTAAAAGTATCCGTGTTGGTTCCGGTGGTGTCATGTTACCCAATCATTCGCCCTTAGTCATCGCAGAGCAGTTCGGCACATTGGAGTCGCTTTATCCAGGACGGATAGATCTTGGGGTAGGGCGAGCGCCAGGTAGTGATATGACGACCGCAAGAGCTCTTAGGCGCAATCTGGAGTCGAACCCCGATAGATTCTTAGAAGATGTTTCTGAACTGCAATCCTTTTTCGAACCTGTTGGAGCTAATCAAAGTGTGCAAGCTGTTCCGGGTGGTGGCTTAAAAATTCCTATTTGGATCTTGGGGTCCAGCTTATTCGGAGCTCAGGTAGCTGCGGCGATGGGATTACCTTTTGCTTTTGCCTCCCACTTTGCCCCAGATGCTTTGTTGGCAGCCATAGATGTCTACCGCTCTCGTTTTCGACCGTCAGCTTCATTGTCTCAGCCTCACTTGATGATAGGTGTGAATTTTTTTGCTGCAGACACAGAAGAAGAAGCTCGTAAGCTATTCACCTCTTTACAAATACAGTTCACCAACTTATTCAGAGGTAGCCCAGGTAAACTCCAGCCTCCTAATGATTCGATGGAGGATTATTGGAGTCCTTCGGAACGTTCGGGAGTAGGTCACGCTCTTCAGTATGCCGTTGTGGGAACTGCGGATACGGCTGGAGAAAAAATGCAGAAATTATTAGACACGACAGGTGCAGATGAAATAATGTTTACTGCACAAATTTTTGACCACGAAGCCCGTGTGAAATCTTTTCAAATTGCGGCGCATGTTGCTTCAAAGCTAATTAGTTAGCTTTGAAGTGCCAAGAGCTTTGCGGCTTTGGTCTCAGTGATCAAGCTTGTTATGTGCGCCGTCACATAAGACTCCGTTCTGAGAATATTTGCATCCGCAGAAGTAAACAGTTTTTGTTTCTTTAGCCTCATATTTTACAGGTGAAAATTCACTCCCTTTGTGAGCACCATCGCAAAAAGGCTGATTCTTGCTCTGTCCGCATGAGCACCAGAAATAGCTTTTCCCTTCATCAACCGCAATTTTAAAAGGTGCTTTTTGAACGATTACTGGCTTGTCCATAGTTTTCCCCTAAATGAATGAGCAGTGTTCTGACCGTCAGCGCTTGGCTTGATTGATAAGTTATCACGTGAGTGTTGTTTTCTCATCCATATTAAGTAACAAGTTTATAGTTTGCACGACTTGACCCGATGCACCTTTGCCTAAGTTATCAAGTTGAGAGACGAGCATTACTTGGTCTTCTTTTTCATTATGAAACACGTATATTTTCAAATTATTAGTCCCGTTTAGAGTCTGCGGGTCGAGTTTTTCCAAGCGTTGTATTTCATTAAGATCAGCAACCTGAATGAAGTATTCATCTGCGTAATGTTGATTATATAGTTCGATCAAATCGGCGGCAGACCAAACATTGGCCAACGTGCGCAAATTCAGTGGGATGTTAACAAGCATCCCTTGTAGATAAGGACCAACTGATGGAGAAAAAACTGGAGAGTACTCTGTCCCTGCTAGTTGCTGAATCTCAGATAGATGCTTGTGGTTTAAATGCAGCCCATAAGAGAATCCATCTTTCCCTAATTGGGTAGAGCTTTCCTCGAAATTTGCAATGAGACTTTTGCCTCCTCCAGAGTACCCCGAAATAGCATGAATCGATAAAGGATGATCGCGTGGGATAACTTCTCTAGAGATTAGTGGATATAGGAGGCTGATCGCCCCGATTGCATAACAACCAGGGTTGGTTATTCGCTTGCTCTCTTTGATAGCTTTTCTTTGCTGAGGACTGTACTCAGTGAAGCCGTAAGCCCATCCTTCGGTTACCCTATGAGCGCTCGAAGCATCGATGATGATTGTCTCTGGATCTTCAGTTAGTGATACCGCCTCAATAGCGGCGGCATCCGGCAGACATAAAATGGCAATGTCTGCCTCATCTAACGCCTGTTTTCTTACTATTTTGTCTTTGCGATCGCGGGAGTTCAATTGAATCAGTTCGATATCGTTTCTCGTTTCTAATCTTTGAGAAATATGTAACCCAGTTGTACCTGCTTCACCGTCGATAAAAATTTTCTTCTTGTTTGCCATAACTACTGCCTAGCGTGATCTTTGTAGATAAATGTCTGCATTATGCCTTTTTATAAGAGGGCACATTATCGAACTTTACTATTTAACATAGTAATGGATTGGCTTTGCAAGTTTTTAGGGTTTTAATTTTGTGAGAAGAAGTCAATTCGTCGTAGGCAAACTATCTAGGTATAATAATTCATTCGACTTGCATTTCTGACTCGCCCAAGGAGATAACTTATGCGCTCCAAGCGCTTTTGGTTCACCGTAGTTTTCAGCTGCCTCACCGGGATTGGCATAGCGGTTTTTTTTGATTATCGAGACGCGCATCCTATAACGGAGGATGCTTATGTAAAAGCGCACATCGTTAGTATTGCCTCAAGGGTATCGGGGCCAGTGCTTCTAATGCATGTGTCTGACAATGAATACGTTAAAGAAGGACAACTTCTTTTTGAGCTTGAGCCATCGAGTTTCGAAACAGATACTGAGGAAGCCTTAGCAAATTACCGTATTGCCTTGCAGAAGAATGCTGCGAGGAAAGCAATGGTTGAGTCTGCTAAATCATATGTTCAAGAGAATACGGTTGTATTAGCAAGAGCTAAAAAAACTTTTGAACGGGCTACTACTCTATCTGAGTCTGGGCTTATCTCTGAATCTAAGTTTGACTTAGCTGCAGCAGATCATGCTAGGGCGTTAGCTTCTTTAAGGAGTGCAAAAGCAGAACTTTTACGAGCTAAAAGTGAACTAGGTGTTTTGGGTGAAAACAACCCGATAATAAAAGCGGCGGAGGCAGGATTAAAGTCTGCAAAATTAGAGCTCAGCTTTACGAAAGTATATGCTCCCGTTTCTGGTTGGGTGACGAATCTGTCTTTGAGAACAGGAGAAATGGTTATTGCTGAGCGCTCTCAATTTTCTATAGTTGACGATGCTGCATGGTGGGTGGAAGCTAATTTCAAAGAAGTTGATCTAAAGCGAATGAGGCCCAACCAATTAGCAAGTATTAGGATAGATATGTACCCAGACCTGCGCCTATCAGGAAAAGTAAGCAGTCTAGGTGCGGGCTCTGGTGCAGTATTTTCTCTACTCCCACCCGAAAATGCCACAGGCAATTGGGTAAAAATTACCCAGAGATTTCCAGTAACGATCTCTCTTGATAGGACTGAAGGTGAAGAAAATTTTTCTAGACCGCTGCGAGTGGGTTCTAGTGCCGTGGTAACTGTCCACGTGGACCCTTGAGCGCACAGCTTGCTGGGAGCGACGAAAAACCAAGCATTGGTTTAGTGATTGGCGTCATGCTGGTTGCAACTATTGAAACCCTGGACATTACAGTCGTTAATATCGCCTTACCGCATATTATGGGTAGCTTTGGAGCGACGCCAGATCAAGTGACCTGGATGATCACATCGTATGTAATTGCGACTGTAATTGTAATGCCAATTACAGGATATTTTGTTTCACGGTTTGGTCGCCAAATGACTATGTATATCGGAGTCATAGGGTTTACTGTTGCCTCTGTGGCATGCGGATTTTCGTGGAGTCTAGCATCGCTAGTTTTCTTTCGCTTTTTGCAAGGTGCCTTTGGTGCCGTACTTGTGCCTATCTCCCAATCTATTTTACTAGCAGCTTTTCCTCGAGAAAAAGCCAATCAGGCTATGGCTATTTGGGGTTTGGCAATTATGGTGGCGCCTGTTATGGGACCTGTCATCGGCGGGTATATTACAGAGCAATGGACATGGCATTGGGTGTTTTTCATAAATATTCCTCTGGGTTTATTAGCGCTTTTCCTAGTGTTTGATAAAAATGCGCCGATTTATATAGGGAAAAAAGTTGATGCTGATTGGGGAGGATTTTTGCTTTTGGCTATTGCGTTAGCATCATTCCAAACTGTTCTCGACCAAGGGCATATGAGGCATTGGTTCGAGTCAAAATTCGTGTGGTTTTTCTCTTGGCTTGCGCTCTGTACATTTGTCTCTTTCGTTGTTAGAGCGAGAGGGAGAGCTGATAACTTTGTGGATGTCCGTCTTTTTTCGGATAGGAATTTTACATTCGGCTGTTTACTCATGGCTGGATACGGGATGGCTATGTATTCAAACATTGTGATGTGGCCATTGTTGGCGCAATCAGTGTTTAATTATCCAGCTGATCAAGCTGGTTGGATAATGGCACCGCGTGGACTGGTCAGCGCAGTGCTGATGATAGCTATTAGTGCGTGGATAGCTCCCCGAGTTGATACCCGGTGGATTATGGCGATAGGGCTAATTCTTTCCGCATTAGCCGCTTACTCAATGGGTACGTTGTCATTAGAAGCGGGCAGAATGTCTTTGATCGTCCCCGGTCTTATTATGGGGTTGGCAATGGCTTGTGTTTTTGCTCAGTTATCAACATCAACTTTTGCCAATATTGCACCCGATAAAAGCTCAGATGCTGCCGGGATTTATAATGCTGTCAGAGGGATAGGTGGCTCTATAGGAATTGCCATCACCAGTACTTTTCTTGTGCAAAGGGAACAAGTTTATTGGCAATATTTAGGCTCTAACGTTAACGATTTAAATTCTGCAGCTTACCTTTGGGTAGAGAAAAATGGGATGAGGCTTGAGGACTCTATTGCTGTGCACAGGTTAGCCGAGGAGGTTTCCCGACATGCGGAAATGTTATCATTTAATGATGTTTTTGCTCTTATTGGGATAATGTTTTTATCCTTGCTTCCGCTTCTGTTCTTTATGAACAATACACTAACAGGGCGACATTGGCTGTCTAAAGTGAAGGAATAGACATCCTTAAAATTCGGGTTCATTCCACCATGGAAAAAAATCTGGAAGGTTGGTGTTTACTGAATCTGAGAACTTTGGATCGCGCTTGTCGAGGAATGCATTTATACCTTCTTTGGCATCGTCAGATTGACCTAGATGAAAAATTGCTTTGGAGTCAATTTTATGGGCCTGCATAGGATGCGTCTCCCCTAACATTCGCCACATCATTTGCCTTGTCATAGCCACTGAAACTGCGGATGTATTGATAGCAATTTCTCGAGCTATTTCTGTTGCACGCTCTAAAAGTAATTCAGGCGGTACTATCTCGGAAACTAGCCCACCATCTTTAGCTTCTTCTGCACCGAAGATACGGCCTGAATAACTCCATTCTAAAGCTTTTGAAATGCCAACTATTCTGGGAAGAAACCAACTCGAACAAGCTTCAGGTACAATCCCTCTTCTCGCGAAAACAAGGCCAAACTTAGCTTGTGTAGAAGCAATACGGATATCCATTGGGAGGATCATTGTGGCGCCGACACCAACAGCTGGTCCGTTAATAGCAGCGATCACCGGCTTTTTACAATTATAGAGCCTCAATGTTAGTTTGCCTCCGCCGTCACGATGAGAATCTGCAGAGCCTTTTTTCTGGAATGTTTTTGAGCCTTCAGAAAGATCTGCCCCGGCGCAAAATCCTCGTCCATATCCTGTGAATATTATTGTCCTAATATCGTCGTTTGTGTCTGCGTCCTCCAACACCTTGAGAAGTTCATGTAACATGTTTGCGTTGAAAGCGTTTAAGCGTTCTGGTCTATTTAAGGTAACGGTAAGTACTTTCGAGTCGATAGAACATTGAATATCTTTATAGCTCACGATGACAGCCTCCTACTATTCAGGATTCTCTATTGGTCAAATACTCTCAACATTAAGGAAACACTGCAACAGTTGGGATGAGAGGGCCTGATTATTTTTTGTTGTGCTCGTTTAGCAGTGTCACTAATAGATGCATTTACAGAGATGGTGAGCAAATTGTGTGTTTTGCTTGGCAGGTAGCCTATTATTTTTAGCGCAGGTTTCATTTCATGGCTAAAAAACTGGTGACCCGGGCAGGATTCGAACCTGCGACCTGTCCCTTAGGAGGGGACCGTTCTATCCAGCTGAACTACCGGGCCTATAATTAACGTGAAACGCTTTCCTCATACGAACTTTTACTGGCAAAAATGACTTGTTCTTACATCTTATAAAATCTTTATTAGAAGGTAGTGGCTGTTCCATGATCTTTTTATTTTTTTGACATTTTCGCCCAAGTGTCTCTTAGAGTAACCGTCCGATTGAAAATTATTTCACTCTTCAATTCTGTTCTTTCTCTACAGAAGTATCCTAGTCGTTCGAATTGGAAAACATCGCTTGTTGCACTTTGCGCAAGCAGAGGCTCTGCTATCGCTGTCGTACAGATTTCTAATGATTGTTCATTAATATTGTCGGTAAAATTTTCTGAACTCCAAGGCTCTTCCACATCAAATAATCGATCTAAAAGGTTCACAATCACTGGGACTCCTTGAGATGCCGACACCCAGTGAATAATACCTTTTATCTTTCTACCATCAGAAGTTTTTCCCCCACCTGTGTCGGGATCATAAGTACAACGTAGTTCGGTAATATTACCCTGTTCATCTTCGATGACTTGTTTACAAGAAATTCCATATGCATATCTTAGTCGGACTTCTGTACCGACAGAAAGTCTAAAGAATTTTTTTGCTGGAACTTCCATAAAGTCATCATGCTCAATATATAGCGTTCGAGTGAGAGGTATTTTCCTTTTCCCTAGTGAAGGGTCTTTGGGGTGATTGGGGACCTCTATCCATTCAATTTTATCCTCTGGAAAATTCTCAAGCACTATCTTTACGGGCCGCAATACAGCCATAGCTCGTCTTGAAGTACGATCGAGCTCTTCTCGGACGCAGTTCTCAAGAACAGTCATGTCTATAGTTGCTTGTTTTTTTGTAACACCTATCCTTTCGCAAAAGTCTCTGATGGCTTCAGGGGGATAGCCTCTTTTTCTCATTCCTTTGAGGGTTGGAAGTCTTGGATCGTCCCAGCCACTCACGTGGTTTCCATCTACAAGCTCGAGTAGTTTCCTTTTGCTTGTTAGCGTATAGCTCAGGTCGAGGCGAGCGAACTCGATTTGTTTTGGGATAATATTTATTGTGATGTTTTCAAGGACCCACTCGTATAGTGGACGGTGGTCTTCAAACTCTAACGTACACAAGCTATGTGTAACACCTTCTAAAGCATCGGAGATACAATGAGTGAAATCATACATTGGATAAATACACCATTTTCCTCCTGTACGGTGGTGCACTGATTGTCGAATCCGATAGAGAGTTGGGTCTCTCATGTTTATATTTGGTGAGTCCATGTCTATAAGGGCGCGAAGAACATGGCTGCCTTCAGGAAGTTTCCCTTCTCGCATTTGTTCAAACAAGAACAAGTTTTCTTCCACTGTGCGCTCTCGAAAAGGGCTGGCTGTCCCGACTTTAGTCAAGGTGCCCCGATTCAGTCGGATTTCCTCTGCAGACTGACTATCTACATAAGCTTTGCTTTTAGAGATCAGCTCGATAGCAAAGTCATGCAGTTGTCCAAAATAATCAGATGCATGAAAGCACTTATCTTCTACATTGAATCCAAGCCAAGAGACATCTTCTTTTATTGCCGTCACATATTCTTTGTTCTCTTTTTCGGGATTAGTATCATCGAACCGTAGATTACAGTGTCCAGAAAATTCGGATGGTAAACCAAAATTTAAGCACATAGACTTTGCATGGCCAATATGTAAAAAGCCATTAGGTTCTGGTGGAAATCGTGTCACAATCCCATTAGGGATCTTTCCGTTTGTCATATCATTATTAATAATATGGCGAATGAAATTTGCAGTTGGTTTTTCAGGCATCGTTTTTTTCATTTTTGGTGTTCGTACTATTGTACTCTAGTCTTGCTGAAGAGAAATATGTGTTGTGTTATAAGCTAATCCAGTTTATCCACCCAATAGTGATCCAGAGGGTGATTACAATTAGTATCACCAAAAAAACTGCTGCGGCACAATAATCTTTTATGCGCCCTATAAGTGCATGGTGTGTCGGATTGACATGATCACACAATCCTTCTATTGCCGAGTTGAACAGCTCTGCAACTATTAGAGCGATCAGAGAGAGGGCTAATATAAGGTATTCGAGCGGGCTGTCTCCGACTAGAAAAACAGTTGGCATCAGACATAAAGCAACGATTGCTTCCAGTCGAAATGCTTCTTCATGAGCCCAAGCCGCACGTAGTCCGTGCAGTGAGTAGCCTAAAGCTTTTACCAGTCTTGGAAGCCCGGTTGGTTTATTTTGATCACTCATCATACTTTACTCTAAAGATAGCTTGATTAAATTCAAAGTATAACGAATTGAGTGACCTACATCATGCTCAAGATCCTTAAAAGTATGGGTTAAATTAAAGTGTTTTGGGGAAATGATTGTATTTATACGAATACTGTATATAATCACATATATGTTTTTTTATACAGTACCAATTAAATGACTTTATTACTTACCAAGCGTCAATCTGAAGTGCTTTCAATAGTGAGAAAATTAATTAATACGACAGGAAGGCCTCCGACTCGTACTGAAATATCAGATCAGCTTGGATTCCGATCAGCTAATGCTGCAGAAGAACATTTAAGAGCGATCGCTCGAAAAGGCTTTATTGAGCTGATACCAGGAACTTCTCGCGGAATTCGTTTAATAAATAATAAGATATCGATAAATACTTTACCGGTAGTAGGGAGAGTCGCAGCAGGACACCCTATATTAGCTATTGAAAACATAGAAGAGAACTATGTCATTGATCCTAGCGTGTTCCATCCAAGGGCCGATTATTTACTCCGAGTTGAGGGGTTCAGTATGCAGGATGTAGGTATCTTGGATGGAGATTTATTGGCTGTAAAGTCTACTCAAGACGTCTCGAACGGCCAAATAGTTGTTGTACGTATAAATGATGAAGTGACGGTGAAGCGCTTTAAAAGAATGGGATCAGTTGTCTCTCTTTCACCTGAAAATACAGACTTTGAGATTCTTAAAGTAGATCTCCGCGAAGAAGACCTGTTTATCGAGGGCTTAGGTGTTGGTGTTGTGAGATTGGGTATTTGATGGGCGTTGAAGATTTGTTGAGAAAATCGGGGGTCATGAAGGGAAATGAAGTAACACGTTGTCTTGAGACATATCCGACTGGATTCAATCTTTTGAATCAAGCCTTACTAGGTGGAGGTTGGCCAAAAATAGGGTTAGTTGAAATTTTACTTTCGACACCGAGCTGCGGGGCATTACGCCTGATGATGCCTTTATTGGCTAAGCTTAGCCAAGAAGGTAAATGGATTATTTTGATTAATCCCCCTCATACCCCTCTATTTTCGGAATGGGTGAGAGAGGGGGTAATCCTCTCCAATGTCTTGGTGATTGACTTTCCTGAGACTGATGAGGACATAGAAAAAAAATATCTTTGGGCATATGAGCAAGCATTAAAGTTTGATGGTTGTGGGATTGCTCTATTTTGGTGTGACGAGTTAGCAATAGGAAAGGCGAGACGGCTGAAACTTTCTGCTGAAAGCGGTGGGACTTTAGGTTTGATACTTAGACCTTCGATATATCGTCGACATCCTCTAGCAGCATCATCTCGGCTGCAGTTAGACATTATTCCTAAGGACCCCGAGTATATAGAACCTCGAGAGTACGCTCCTCTCTCTTTGAAGGTGACACATATAAAAGGAAATGGAGCGCCGAACAAGCAAGAGTATATTTTAACATTATGAATATTATCCCTTCTGTTTTTCCGCGACCTCATGATATTTCAATGTTGTCCGATGATAAAAAAACTAATAGTGGCTCTCGACAAGAGTTGTGGCTTGCTCTATATCTTCCGCATTTCTCGTTGGAAGTTTTAACAAGAAATATGGATAGAAAAGAGCCGTGTGTACTTGCCTCGTCGAGTAACGGGTGTTCTCAGATTGAACTATGTAACGCAAGTGCGGCAGCATTAGGTGTTCGAGTAGACAGCTCTATTCAAACAGCCAAGCTCATTACCCCGGTTAGAGTGTTGGAGCGAGATAAAAGTGCGGAGGCGGCAGCATTTGACGGATTATGTTCATGGGCGCTTCAATTTACCTCTGTTGTTGTGAAATCGTCTAGTTTTGGATTACTTCTGAATATAGGTTCTAGCGTGAAACTTTTTGATGGTTTAGATGCGCTAGTAAATGATATTCGTATTGGGGTGAGGAGGTTAGGTTATCGTGCAGAGTATGCCGTTGCACCGACACCTCTTGCCGCAAGAGTGCTATCTAAGCAGTGCTCGGGTAAAGTTTTTTTGGATAAGAAGCAAATGAAAATATTCATAAATGGACTTTCAATTGACGCTTTACCGATTAAAGATAAACAGAAGCTGCAACTAGCTACCTTGGGAGTTAAGTTAGTTGGAGATTGTCTTCGCCTACCTCGTGGAGGTCTTTCTGAGAGATTCTCTGTGGCTTTCGTTAGCATGTTAGATCGCTTGTTTGGGGATGTTGTCGATCCACAAATTGGATTCCAATTACCCGATTTTTTCGAGTCAGAAATTTCTCTGCCTTGGGGCGTGGAAAATAGTTATGCTCTTTTGACGGCGATGCAACGCTTACTGTCTGAGCTGCAAAGATATCTTTTTAACAGAGGGTTGATGACGAGTTCTCTTCAATGGGAATTACGGGGAGACAGCGAAGAGATAGATAAATGTTCAATTAGCCTTAGCGAGCCTAAGAGAAATACTAAAAGTATGCTCTTACTTGTTCGTCAAATGTTGGCTCAAAAGAACTTAAAATCAACGGTGTATTCTATTAATCTTAAAGTTACGAATTTATATGACAGTAAAGACGGTGAATTAACCGATCTATTAAAAAAAAACACACATTAAAGAAAGAAAGTTCAGACTTCATTGAGCTTTTAAAATCCCGGCTTGGGAGAGTTTCAGTCTATCAACCAGTCATTGGTAATAGCCATATCCCTGAGAAGACTTGTACTTTCATAAAACAAGGACAACAATCCCTTCAAACTGAAGTTATTAACCATGTTTTCAGAGTACGACCGTTATGGCTATTGAGAGAGCCTATAAAGTTAGAAAGTATAATGGGTCGGCCTTTTTACGAAGGGATTCTATTTTTCACAACAGAGCGTGAGCGAATTGTCAGTGGCTGGTGGGATTCTGGCGAAGTTGCGAGAGACTACTTTATGGCAGCTACTGCTCAAGGAGTTAGGTTATGGCTGTACAAGGAGCTTGCAGATTCAGCTGGATGGTATCTACAAGGTTACTTTGATTAATTCTACCTAAAAAATCTGGAAGGCCAAAACTAAAGACGAAGAAGAAAATATTTCAGTTTTCAGTCTTGCTTGCGCGTTGCGAAAATGCAACTAAATACATTTGTTCTACGTAAGAGCCTTATAGCTTATGAACTTTGGTAGTAACTAAATAGTGACAGTTTGATGACTTTTCCTTAATCACCAGATATACTAAGAAGAACAGCAGTTAAACCAGTTCAAAAACCGTTATAAATGTGTAAGTTAAATAAAAGACTTCACTTATGTTGGGAACAGGTTATATTGTCATCAAATTGTCACTATAGGGGGCGAGCCGCAATTATTGGCTGCGTACGCGAAGTTTGGAAAAAACCGATCGAATTGACATGAAAATCACTCCACTTAACAGTTCTTTACCATTAAGAAATGCGTCCTTCGATACTCTGGTCGAGGCTTTAGAGTACGCTGCTGAAGGTGAAACTGGTTATAATTTTTATGATGGGCGAGGCGAGCTCTCATCTGTCCTAAGCTACAAAGACCTGCGCTTAGAGGCTAAATGCCTAGCTAAAAAGCTTGTAGGGCTTGGACTCAAACGAGGCGCAAGGGTTGCAATTGTCGCTGAGACTGACCCGACGTTCCATCGATTCTTCTTCGCCTGCCAATACGCAGGCTTTGTTCCAGTGGCTTTACCTGCAGGTTTTCAGATAGGTGCCCGTAAAGCCTATGTTGAACAGCTAGAAAGAATGCTAGATACCTGTGGTGCGGATGTCGCAGTCGCTCCTGAGTCGCATATCGGATTTTTAAAACAGGCGGTTGAGCGATTAGATTTAGTAAAAGCAGGAACATCAGACGAGTTTGATACGCTTCACGAATCTGAAAAGAAGCTATTTCCTTTACATGCAGATGATATCGCTTATCTCCAGTACACTTCTGGTAGCACACGCTTCCCCAGAGGAGTAGAGATATCTCAGAAGTCAGTGATGGCGAATTTACGTGATATTTCGGTCCATGGGTTGAAGATAACTGAGCAGGATAGGATGGTATCTTGGCTGCCTCTTTATCACGACATGGGTTTAGTAGCTTTCGTATTACTTCCATTGGGCAGTCAACTTTCGGCTGATTATTTGAGCCCGCGAACATTTGGTATGAGGCCAAGACTCTGGTTAAAGTTGCTTTCACAGAACAAAGGGACTATTTCTTCTAGCCCACCATTCGGCTACGCGCTATGCGCAAAGAGACTTAGGCTAACAGACCAGGATAAATATGATCTCAGTTCATGGCGAGTGGCATGTGTCGGTGCTGAGAGAATACATCCCGAACCTTTACGTCAGTTTGCTCATGTTCTAAAAGCAGCATATTTCAATCCGAAGGCATTTGTCGCATGTTATGGGATGGCAGAGTGTGCCCTAGCTATAAGCTTTGAAGCTTTAGACGTGGGTATTAAGTCCATGCAAGTTGATAAGGGAAAAATGTCATCTGAAGGCCTAGTCATCCCTGTAAGTAAGGTTGATGAAAACACTGTCAAAGCCCTCACATTTGTAGATTGTGGTAAGGTCCTCCCGAGTTTTGAATTAGCTATAAGAGGCGACGATGGTAGTGATCTTCCCGACAACCAATGCGGAAGGATTTGCTTGAGAGGGCCTAGTGTAATGACGGGGTACTTTCAAAACCCTGCCGCAACCGAAGAGTCGCTAAGTTCTGACGGATGGCTGGATACAGGGGATATTGGTTATAGGATTGGAGAAAATATAGTAGTTACCGCACGAAGAAAAGATGTAATTATTGTTAATGGTCGAAATATATGGCCACATGATCTCGAGTATCTCGCTGAGACACTTCCAGGGGTGCGCTTTGGTAATGTGTCTGCTTTTTCATTCTCGGATGAGAAAGGCTCTGATCAAGTGGTTATGGTGGTTGAGTCTAGAGAAAAGAACCCAGCTAAGATTAGAACTCTGGTGTCTGAATTATCAGCCTTAATGACTGAGAATTTCGGTATAGTTTGTCATATTGATTTGGTTCCACCAAGAACTCTTCCGCGAACGTCTTCCGGTAAACTATCGCGTTCTAAAGCTAAGCAGGACTTTCTGGCGAGGCTAGAACTTTTCAACGCTAGTAGCAGTCAGGTTGCTGGTGGAAACGGCTGATACCGAAATAGGAAAGCTGCGTATACTTTTAACTGGTGGGACCGGATTCATTGGACAACACGTCCAAAAATATCTGCTTTCGGCAGGCCACGACGTCAAAGTGTTTGTGAGACAAAAACCATCAAGGCAACTGGGGCTCATGCTAGGCTGCGTTCCTGTCTTTGGACACCTAAGTGATAAAGATAGCGTGCATGAAGCTGTTACCGATTGCGACCTAGTTGTCTATTGTGCGGGTACCGTTAAAGGTGCTGAGTTTAAAGACTTTACTGATGCGAATATTTCTGGAGTTAAAAGATTTGCTAGCGCTTTGTCGCTAGTCGGGTCCATTAATGCCCGCTTTTTACTGATATCTTCTCTTGCTGCATCGAGACCATATGTCTCGGATTATGCCCAAAGTAAATATTTAGGAGAACAAGTCTTGAAAGGCATTGAAGGTTTACGATGGTCTATCTTGCGACCTCCTGCCGTATACGGGTTTGGTGATACGGAGATGCTCAAAATTTTTCGTCTTATTCGTATAGGTATTGCTCCATTGATAGGTCCTAGTAATCAGATGTTGTCTTTTTTACATGTAGAGGATCTTGCGCGGTCAATTATCTGCACTATTGATGCTAGCGACGAGATGGATCGATGCTGTGTTGATTTGCATGACGGTCAGCTTGGAGGCTACTCTTGGTCTGATATTATCAAGGCAGTACGAGGGAACTCAATAGCCCTAAGGCTTCCCATACCAAGACCAGTTGCTAATATTTTGGCGGCGTTAAATCGTAAGATGGCAGAGCGGTTGCGCTACTCGCCAATGTTGACAGAAGGCAAAGTGCGAGAGCTTTCACAGCAAGAATGGATTTGTGATAATAGCCGCATCACAGAAAAGACCGGATGGACTCCTAGAATTGACTTGATTGAAGGTGTACGCCAGCTAGTTTGACTGGGTACGCTGATTACACAAACAGTTGTGAGGTATATATGGATAAGAATGCTGTTGTTGAGAAGCTCATAAAATTGCTCGAAGGGTCTCTCGGGAAGTCATTAGTGTTATCTAAAGATTCAACTCTTTTGGGTGATGCTGGTTTAGAATCCATACAAGTCATTGAGTATCTCTGCGAAGTTGAAGATGCTTTCGACGTGGTTGTGGACGAGGAGTCACTGTCGCACGTCAGCACTTTTGGTGACCTTGCATCTGTTGTTGAAAGAATTAGTAGTGAGTGAGTTAAATGAGTTTATTTTCAAAGTTTGATGCAGCCGCGGCTCTTGAATCTACATTGTCTTCGATGCCGGTCAACCCGACTTCGATTGTAATAAGTAAAGTAGTTTCTGCATCCGAAGCTATCGTAAATGGCCGATCTACAATTATGGCAGGTACGAACAACTACTTAGGTTTGACTTTCGATGCCGATTGTATCTCAGCAGGTCAGGCAGCCTTGGCTGAAACAGGCACCGGGACCACTGGCTCACGCATGGCTAATGGAACCTATAAAGAACATTTGCAGTTAGAAGATGAGCTAGCGGTCTTCTTCGACCTTCCTCATGCAATGGTTTTTTCTACTGGTTATTCTGCGAATTTGGGTATTCTAACTGCATTATTGGATGCAGATGACTCAGTATTATTAGACTCTGAAGGACATGCTAGTCTATATGACGGGTGCCGGATGAGCGGCGCAAAGATATATCGTTTCAAACACAATGATCCCGAAGGGTTGGCAAAACGACTTAGTCGATTAGGAGAAAAAGCGAAAGATGCGCTGATCGTGGTCGAAGGCCTTTATAGTGTTCGTGGAGATTGCGCTCCACTTAAAGAATTCGTCGATGTGAAAGCACAGTACGGAGGGATACTCTTGGTCGATGAAGCGCATTCGCTTGGTTTATACGGAGAGAATGGTAGAGGTCTTGTGGAAGAGTATGAGCTAAAGGATGATGTTGACTTTATCGTTGGGACTTTTAGTAAAAGCTTAGGCTCCATTGGAGGATTTTGTGTTAGTAAGCATCCCCAGCTCAAGCTTGTCCGCTATGCTAGCCGGCCTTACATCTTTACAGCATCGCCATCTCCATCGGTGATCGCAACCACTCGGGAAGCCTTAAAAAAAGTTCAGCACGGTCAAGGCTTACGTGAGAAAGTCTGGCACAATGCAAAGCATTTATATAAGGCCTTTGCTGAGCTAGGACTAGATATAGGGCCGACAGTCAGCCCTGTTATCGGTGTATCTTTTCAAGATCGTGAAAAAGCATTCTCATGCTGGCAAGATTTATTATCTTTGGGTATCTATACCAATCTTATATTGCCGCCAGCCGCTCCTGACGGGGGGAGCTTGATTCGCTGTAGCGTTACTGCGGCGCATTCAGAAACTCAAGTCGATTCCATAATATCTGCTTTCAAAAAAGTTTGTAAAGAACGAAACGTTGGTCGGCTGAATTGAAACCAGTTGTTATTTAAAGCCACCTTCTCGATAAACTTCCCACAACAAGCCCCAGGCGAAAATAAGAGGGTGGCGCTTCTGGAGAAGACTAGCTTCTTTTTTGATGCCGGTGTGGCGTTCAACTTTCCAAAGAATGTATTCGAGCGGTTCGTTAAAAGTGAAAGCAGCTTTGACGAGCCGCATTACGGATAATAATGTCCCGACGTAATTTCGCAGTTTCCACTTAACAACAGCAGTAAATCCCTTTGACCAGCTGGTATCACAAACCCATGTCCCTCGCTCGGTCTTAGATAGCCCATATTTGGGGCCGATTAGGTCGGTTTTTTTCTCAAGATATTTGGTGTAATAGCTCACGAGTTCTCTGGATTTTTGTGAATTTTCACTTCTCAACTCGGTTTTGTACGTTAGCGCCAGGCTAGTCTCCCATATTGTATTTAAAGAGGATTCAGATGCGACCATTGGAATAGTCTCGGAGAGCATACGTTCGCTGGCCTTAGTGAAGGTATCACTTATTGATGAAGAAATAGCTGAACTCTTTGAAAAGATTACCTTGGTAGGTTGGCTAAAGCGAGCCCACAGATATGGGTGGAAGTCGTTGGTAATTCCTGAGATAAACTGCTTCAGTGTTATCGTCGCATACTTGGCCACGCAGCTTTTCTCTTCTTGATGTAATAGTAAATTATAAACGTTTGGTTTCAGCACTCTATTCCCTAAACGTTCCCATCTTGATGGTAAGCAACTATAGGTATCTAAGATAACGTAGAAGTCAGGCAGAGTATCCCTCTTTCCTCTTAACCAAGAACCGTAAAGTACTATGGCTAAAACATTCGGTCGAAATTTTTCCTGCAAAGCTAGAGAAAAAATATCCGGCCAATTCTCATTAAGATTGGATACGTTTTCATTCATAAGCTTTTTTTGTTTCACAAAAAGTTCTATATGCTTTCGGGTACCTAGTTGATGCCGCGAGTTTATCTTCGAGCCACGAGTGCAGTACACCTGTTCCTAAACGAACTTTCCCCGCATACAAAAGCCTCAGCGCTAGGATAAGTGTACACAAAGCTGTCCACCCTACCACCGCAACAAAACCTAATCCCGGCTGTCCTGCCATAGTCCCTATAGTCAGTAGAATTAAGCACGGGTTTCTCCGTGCTACAAAAAGTCTAAAGTACGCGTCAAAGGGGCGCCATGCGAACATTGAGCAGGTACCTAGCCCCTCAAATCCTCCTTCTATGACTCTACCCAAGATATATGTCCCAATCATAAGGCCAGAGAGAAGCTCTAGGTTAAAGCCCCATAAATTCATTGTTTCAGACAAGCCTAAGCCCCAGAAAAAGTACCAGATAGGTGGATGAATGATGTCCATGCCGTGATCCATCACATGACCAATTTTACTACTCTGTTCTGTCACTCGAGCCAGCTTTCCGTCAACAGTATCTAGAAGCGTCATTAGCCAGCCACTTAGTAAGCCCGAAAGAAAATAGCCTTGGAGGAATAAATAAGTCGAGAGCACGACCAAAATAGCCCCTAGCATTGTGACATAGTTTGGAGTGATTCCGATTGCAGAACATTTCTTCACTAGTAAGCGCGCGGGAGTAGGCCACCACCATTTTGTGACAAAGTCTGTAACGCCTTTGTATGAGTTTCCATAGAGAATAGATTCGACTTGATGAGTAGTGAAGTCTGCCTGATACAGTAACAAAGGTAGCTTTGTTTTCCTCAACTCTTTGTCGAAGCCGTCCAGATCAGTCGGTGTGACTACTGTTTGATCTATTTCGACCTCAGCATTTTTCGTGCCGATTTTTACTGCGGTCTTTTCGAGTTCTGCGTGACTACATTTAGCTGCTGCCAATATTTTAGATTGGGGACAAAGTAAAAACATTGAAGGACTCGCTAGAAATTTTTTCAATGTCTTTTGTTCAAATAGAAAATTAGAATCGATAACGAGAGCTTCCTCGTCTGACACTGCTCCGTGTTCCTCTACAATGTTACTGATGCCTAGAGCATTTAGCTGCCTTCGTATTCTGTCGACTCCTGAGAGGCCCCACACATTTTGATTATTGCCAGAAAGGATCAACGCAGCATTTAGCATGTTATTATCTACTTATGATTGTTAACTATAATTGCCAGCAGTATAAAGAGTTAAAGTCGGCGCAGCAAAAATGAATACAAAAGAAAGAACTAGGATCGTGCATCTAAGTGACCCCCATTTGAGCAGTCTTGACGGAGTGATGGTGCGACAATTTTTAGGCGGGAAGAGGTTTTTAGGGGCTTTATCGTGGCGGCGAAGGAGTCAGCATCATCTGCGTGCGACTTTGGATTGCCTTACAAACCATATTGAGAAAAAAGAACCTGATGTCATTGCCGTGACAGGTGATTTGGTGCAGATTGGTTTAGCGAGCGAGATAGATCAGGCTGCACAATGGCTAGACAGCCTTTCGAAAATAGCTAAAGTTATTCTTGTTCCGGGTAACCATGATTTCTATCAGGCAGACTCTATGGCATACGCCTGTGAAAGCTGGGCTCATTATCTATGGCCTGACGAGAATAAGAAAAATACTTTCCCATCAGTTATACGCGTGGGCAACATTACGATCATTGGGCTGTCCTCTGCTCAACCTGAACCGTTTTGGTCGGCGAGAGGTATGGTAGATGAGGGACAATTAAATGAACTCGAGAAGATATTGCAGGATTCCGCGGGGTCTATGAGATGTGTTCTGATTCATCACCCGCCAATTCAGGGTCGCTGTGCGGGTCGAAAGTCACTTAGAAATAGTAAGGCATTGCATGAGGTACTTGACCGAGGTAGGGCTGAGTTTGTCCTTCATGGCCATGTTCATCGTAATACAGAATACTGTACTAATGATTACACAAAGGTTTTTTCCACCGCCTCTGCATCAAATTCTTTAAGGCATGCTTCTAGTTCTTTTCGAGTCTTCGATGTGTTTCGAGATCAGTCTGATTGGAGGATGGTCTCGACTTTAGAGGTTCTTCATGACTCACTTTGTGAGGAAATCAGGACGAGCGAGATAGTATGGAAAGACATCGCCTTAAAATAAAGATTTTATATTCTTCTAATAGCAAGCAATGCTGCAGTCAACATGACTAATGGTGGGATACATACCGTAATCACTGGACTGATATTCAATAGGGTGGATAGATGGCCTGTTGTCTGCTGTATGAGATAAAGAAATACCCCTATGCCCATTGCTATTAATAATCGAGATCCGGCTGCACGGTTTGTAGTGGAACTTAATATTATAGATACGCCTATTAGTGCCATTGCAAGCAATGTTATAGGGAAAATCAGTCGTTGCCATAAAATTACCTCATGAGAACGAGTATCCACGCCGGATTCTCTGTTGGCTCGGATATAGCGCATTAAGTCTAGGGCGGAGATAGCATACAGCGGGCTTGTTAGCGTTTTTAGCTGGCTATCTTCTAGGAAACTATCCCATGTAAGTGTATCTTCGTTTTTCTTAGAGAGTCCTAAAGAGGTGCTAACTACTCTAGTGATCGCTTTCTTAAGAAGCCACTTCGAGTTCTCTTTAATCTCGACAGATTTGGCGATGGTAATGCTTTCAAGATTATCTTGTGCTGATAAATTGTAGACTTCAATAGAGGCGGCTGTACTTGCAGACAGCATTTCCTCTATTCTGACAATGGTCCTACCCTTCTTGCTCCAGAAACCCTTCGCCGTGACGTTGGTCTGTTCGATGGCAAGGCTATTAAGTCGTATCACTTGTTTTTCCGATCCAGGAATAAGGTAGGTCTGTATTAAGATGGCTACAAGAGATACTAGGATAGTGATGCAAATAAATATTTTCACGAACTTAATCACAGATACTCCGGCGGATCGTGATGCTGCTATCTCTTGATTATTAGCAAGCGATCCTAAGCCCATGATTGTGCCCAAGAGCATGACTATAGGAAGTAGTTCAATAATTCTGTTTGGTGTCTCAAATAGTATGACTAAAAAAGCGTGCAAGGAAGTAAAGCTGCCTTGTCCGACGTTTTCTAGTGTTTCCACTAGACTTATAATGCTGAATAAAATAAGCAAAGTTACCAATGCAAAAAAAGCGCTAGTGAAAAATTGAGAGAAAATGTAGCGACTTAGAATCATGTTTTCATTGCTTCCACAGAAACTTTTTTATAGTTATGACTAGTGTAAATGTCAGGATCGGCACCCACCAAATGATGGATAGAATGTCCTGTTCTACCCAAGACCGCGATAAGCCAAGAAGATTATAGTAGGCAGCGTAGATCGCCAGCGCTAAAGGTAATTTACTGAACCTACTCTTTCTGGGAGTGTTAGTGGTTAAAAACCACGCGATAAGTCCTAGTAAGAGAGTAGTGACTGGCGTTGAGAAGCGCCATTGTAATTCAGCGGAGTCAAATGAATCATTTGAGTTAAACAGTTCGATTGTTGGGATTGATTTGGAACGGTATTCCGTTTCGTTTTCTATACGAGTCCTCAACCGAATTTCAAGATAATTGAATTTGCCTATAATATCTTTGTCATCAGTTCTCTGGCGGAATACGCTAGCGTTATGCAAGACTAATAAATGAGAATCGTCGTTATCAAAGAGTTTAAGCATCCCTGAAGGAGCTGATACGATTTCCAGATAATCCTCTTTTGTCGAGCGTATGAATACCCCAGTTATCTGGTTACTTTCTTTTTCTAGCCCCTCGATATACACCGTTCTCTGTCCGTCGTTAAAGTCGTAAAACTGGCCAGGTTTTATGCGTTCGAAGCCTGCAGAAGCTTGTGCAGTCTCTTTTAACTGGAAAATGGCATCATAGGTCATTGGCCGAGCAAAACACGACAGTAGCCCTGCGATTAGTGAAACGGCTACGCAAACAGTGATGATGGGCTTGAGGATATCTAGATCACGCATTCCGGCGCACCGTATGACAACTAGTTCGTTTCGAACGCCGAGATTTGCAATGCCAAATATAATTGCGAAATATAAAGAAAGCGGGAGCAACACCTCTAGAGCAATAATTAATTTATATAATGTGAGCGTTAGTACCTCGTTTAATTTATATAACCCGCTTGCTGCATCGATCATGAAACGCGTGAAGCTATATGAAAAGAAGATGACAAAGAGTGTTATCGCCGCTGCAATTAAGTTTGAGTTTATTTCCCGGTATATGTAACGATTTATAATCACTGGAGGTCCATATGTATGATAGCTGCTGGTTGCTTGGCCAGTTCCCTTTGCATATGATGGCTTCGACTATACTGTTTCGCAACATGTACTTTCGTATGATTCTATTTTTACAGATTTTTAGTTTGCTTTTTTTTTCTTATATGCAGAGCTTAGCAGCTTATTACCCTGTGCTAGTAGTCGCTGAAAAAGCGGTCCAAAGTAACTTAGAAGGCGGGTTTTTTATTAGTGGAGGCTTGTCTATAAAAGAAGAACAATGGGAAATAAAAGCATCGAAAGGTCTAATAAGTGGTCCTTTAACAGATGCTGATGTTCTTGAAGTTGCTGGTAGCCCCGCGAGTATCAGGTACAATTTTGAAGATAAAGCCCCGTTTTTAGGTACGGGATCTCTATTAACTTATGATGTGGTCAAGAAAACAGTGGATATGCAGGGTGACGCAGAGATTTCGGCTGATGCCCAGTTGATTTCTAGTAATGCCATACATTATGATTTGGAAACTGGGACATGGGAGGCCGGAAATAATTCGAGAGTTAAAGTTCGTCGAATTATGCGGTAGAAAGTTACAGCCAGGCAGAGACAGTTTTTTTAGCCGTCTCTAAATCACCGACTGAATCTATTTCACACCATTCAGAGCCATCTATGGGGCAAGCAAACACCTTAAGTGACTGTGCAATGGAATCTATTGCTGAGAGGTACCATTGAGATAGTCCGGAGCCAGATCGCATCATCGAGTTGAGCTCGCTTACAAATAGCGATGCGCCCTCATGATTGAAGGACATCATCCCGATTGATTCCCCATCTACTCGCGCTCGATCAAGTGTCTTAGAAACGTTTTTTACTATACCGGTCTCTACAATAACTTTCATATCATCGTCGTCATATAAATCTTTGCAGTCAGTCACTAAGTTAATAGGGTTTTCGGGGTTGGCCGCCAAAAGTTTCTCTACTATGGCTGATTCAAATAGTGTGTCTCCGTTGATGATCATGAAAGGAGCCGTCATCTCATGTTTAGCGATCCAACAAGTCCCTAGGTTATCTGATTGAGAATAGAATGGATTGTATAGAGTACGTGCCGATATATCCTTTTGGTTGTCGATGATGTGGTCTATTTGATCTGCTCCAAAGCCAGTGATTACTACAACTTCGTGTATCTGACATTTCGCTAGTGCTCGGAGTTGCCACTCTAGAACTGAAGTGCTGCCCACACTAAGAGCGGCTTTAGGTGTTTTTTTTGTTAACGGTAAGAGTCGTTTCCCTTGCCCTGCGCTTAGGATGATAGCTTTCATCGTTTTTCCTCAGAGAAATTTGGTGCTGTTTGAAATTGCTGCGCACCTTAACACGAATAGCTGCTTTATTCGATCTACTACAATCTAGTCTTGATGTGAATAAGATTCATCTTAAGTATTTGGTTTTTTTGATCGTAGGTTGCTGTTCCATATCAAAATATTTTTCATAGGCTCTTTTACATAATGTGTGGCCTTCATCAAACGGAGTATTCCTTTATTTAAAAGCTTGCCAAAATTATCCATGGGCCTGTCTACATCGACAAACAAGACAGCTCGATATTCTGCTGTGTCATTATGAACTTCGTGCTCATAGGTGTCGTCGAAGAGGACGCATTCACCTTCGGACCAGGTGTAAATTAATTTGTCGACACGTAACCAGCAACTTGCATTCTCTTTAGGTACCTTTATACCTAGGTGACATCTTACCAGAGCTTTAGTCGGTCCCCGATGAGGAGGGATACGATAGTTAGGAGCAAGAATTGAAAACCAAGCATTTTGTATACCAGGTATTTTTTTTAAAAGAGCAGAAGTTTTTGGACATTGAATGCAGTTTTGGCTAATTGGGCGCCCGAAAACGAAAAAAGGGTACGTTTTCCAGTTGTCAGCTGTAGATATCCTAGACTGATCGGGCGAGAGTTGATGAAAGGCAGGAATACTTTCAGGGTGCAGCCACACCTTTTCGAATTCTTCGCGGATGTCAGGATAAGATTTCTCCATCATGGGCACCCAGGTAAAGCAACTGTTTGGAAGGATGGGGTCATTGGGCAAAAGAGAGTGTCTTGACTGTAATCTCGCAATTACCCTAAGAAATTTCTTCCCGAGCATATGTGTGATTCGGCGCTTTAGGCTTTGCTGTTTTTCCTGTTCAATCATTTGAGCAGATCTCATTAGCTAACTTTAGGTCGCCTTCAGAGTCAACATCGATAGCGGCGATGGGATTTGAAACTGATACGTACCTGACCCGAGCTCCTGAGCAACTCGAAAGTTTTTCAAATAGTTCGTCAATTGTCAGCAGCCTAAAAAGATATTTCAGTAACAGTTTAGGACCGAGTTTCATGACTATCCGCCATGGTTTTTTTCGATCGGCTTCGAGCGCTTTCCAGAAGCTTAAAACAGACTGACTTTCTGTAGTGTTAAGTAAAAATAAATTACATCCACAGTATATTCCGTCTGCAAATCGTAACAGGGTGCGTTTGGTCTGAGGGAATGCTTTTATGACGTCTGTATGAAGCGCTAGGCCGACCACAAGATCGGCCTGAACAGTCTTCGCGGACTTACAAAAGTCATCAATAATCTCAGGTGTAAGTAATGCATGGTCAGCCGTTGTTAGTAAAGCGGGCAAGATACTCACATGCCTTAAAGCCTTGGCTGCGCTAGCTGCAGGACCTTTGTCGGGGCTTAGCCAGTCAAAGCCATAATTATCTATTAAATCGCTTAATGAGGACTCGCCTAAAAAGCTCTCTTTCGATGGCCCAACAATCGACGCAGTAGTTATTAAGCGGCTGTTATGGATTGCTAGTAAAACTCGGTTAATGCATGTGACACCATTAACTTTAACGAATATGCCACTTGAGACATTATTAGATTTGGCTAGTGGACTTCCGCCTGGCCTATCTCCAGCAAGAATAATGGCATGCA
The DNA here is from genome assembly GCA_002390205.1 of Proteobacteria bacterium UBA4457. GTDB lineage: Bacteria > Pseudomonadota > Gammaproteobacteria > UBA4457. The sequence continues at coordinate 28,270 of DGOV01000099.1, forward strand.
TTCATCTGTCCTTTGTATTCTGTTAGTTTGTTTTCAACTACCGTCTAATTTTTTATCATATACACGGTAGCGCTTGGATTGATATCCGCCTAGGATATCAACAATTGTTTTCATTCCTTCGTTATTTTCTAAAACCCATGACATTTCCACACTTGTGATCCCCTTGTTGACTGCATGGGTGCGCACTGCATTTATTACCGAAAGAGCGAGCCCAGGCCCGAGCCGAGTGTTGTGAAACCTGCGACGCACGCCCATCAAAGGTATACGACCAGTACTTGGGTAGCCGAACTTCAGTCTTCGTATCAATTTAAACAATCCGGTCGGCCATAATCGACCATTAAGATCAGCGATCGCTTCATTCAAATTAGGTAGAAGAACCATAAACGCTACGGGCTCTCGATCAATTTCGGCTATCTGTATGAAGTCTGCTGGCACCAACATTAGCATCTCTTTGCCGATCGCCAAGAATTCTTCTCTATCAAAAGGAACAAAGCCCCAATTTTCTGACCAAGCGTCATTGAAAATATCTCTAATCACCTCAAGATCTCTATTCGCATTTTTCCTATCAATTGCTCTTAACTTCACTTTCCCATCTAGCTTAGCTAGCAGTTTGGTCATAAAACTCGGTGGCTCAAAGTTCGGATTTATGAGGAATGCAAACATATCCATCGATTTCTTGTAGCTGAGCTGTTCTATGAGTTTCCCGTAATATTTTGGTGCATGAGTCATCATGAAGTAAGGAGGGGTGTCGAAACCTTCAACAAGCAAGCCCACTTCTTGGTTGATGTTGAGGCTAAAAGGTCCGCGTGCCGAGTTCATTCCTTGTTCTTTTAACCAGTTTTCAGCTACCCGAAATAATTCCGTTGCAACCTTAATATCGTCGGTACATTCAAAGTTACCAAAAAATCCTGTGTGGTCATTGTATTGCTCGAGATGTGCTTGATCTACTTGGGCGCTGATCCGACCCACCGGGGTTTGGTTTTCGTAAGCCACCCAACCTTTCCAAATAAGGTGCTTAAATATTCCTTGGCTAGGTGATAAGGCCTGTTTACGTTCTAGAAGTAGTGGCGGCACCCAGTTTTTATCGGATTGGTAGATATACCAGGGTACTTTCACAAACGCAGAGAGTTGTTTTTTATCTTCAACGGCTAATATTTTAAGCATAGGTGAGTAAGATCCAAAGTAGGGTTCGAGAAGCCATGTGGTGTATTCCTTTTGCCAGGCTAGGACGTATCATTCGACCTGCATAAGCAACTATCCTTGCGACAAATTTTATCGCATCTTCACAGGGGAAGTGTTAATTTGTTGTTTATCTATTAGCCTATTAATTTAGAGGAGAAACTATGAAAGCTAAAGTAGAGCAAGATTACGTTCAAATCAATGAGTTAGAGTGGCAGCCGTTCCCAGAGGCCTTTTCAAAAGGGGGCATCAACTGGAAATTACTTCATACATCTCCTGAGATGGGCGCTTGGACAGCGATCTTTGATTGCCCTAAGGGTTCTTCCTTTGATAGCCATATTCATGTCGGTCCAGGCGAGTACTTACTGATCAAAGGTAAAATGGAAGTCCGAGGAGGCGATGGAGAAGGGGGTGCTACTGCTCTGGAATTAGGTTATGGCTATGAGTCTTGTGGTGCCCGCCATGATCAGACGTACTTTCCCATTGACAGTCAATTTTACATGACCTTTCTCGGTCCTCTGCAGTTTATCAACGAAGACAGCAGCCCTCGGGCCGTAGTTGGCTGGGAGCAAGCTCAGGGTTTGTGGGATTCACAGACAGGCTAGTTGCTTCTATTGTTACGCGACATAAGAGTTAGGTATATACTCAATTAAGTCATCTGGTGCCGAAGAGAGGACTTGAAC
>DGOV01000099.1:30168-33956 GCA_002390205.1 Proteobacteria bacterium UBA4457
GCGTCTACCAATTCCGCCACTTCGGCATGATGAAGTAGACGCAATCTAACTACTCAATGCTAGCGAGTCAAATATATTTTGATTGAGCGCACTAAGGAATTTTTTCAATCAATAGTAAAAAGCCAAGAAAAAAGAACGAATTTATTGAAGATCTCCCGTCCCGGCTGGACATACGTGCAGCGTTGACTGATGCCGGAACCGCTGTGGGCAGCGGTGCGTTAGCAAAATTGCTGAATGTAAGACGGGGGCGTGCGACTGACGCTCTAAAGCTAAGACTCGAAGCTATGCTGCGCGATGGACAGTTGTCAAAAGCTGATAGCAGTAAGTATGTAATTAGAGAGAACACAGAGCTTGTTTCGGGTTCTGTATTGTCGCATCGAGATGGATATGCTTTTGTTCGACCTGACGCCGGAGGGAAAGACTTTTACTTGGGTGTTAGAGATGCGCGACGAGTATTTCACGGCGATAAAGTCCTTGTTAAAGTTGCGAAAAATTCAAGAGCAGGGAAGCCTTCTTGTGATTTGGTGGAGGTGTTAGATCGGGCCCATAGTGAGATTGTCGGCCGTTATTCAGAGGAGAAAGGTGGAGCTTTTATCATCCCTGATGATCCTAGACTTAATCAGAGCATAATAATCTCTGATAAAAACGGGTTTAAGTTAAAAGATGGTGATGTTGCTGTTCTAAAAGTAATACAGGGGCCTTCAAAAAACTCTAAAGCTTCCGGTGTCATCGTTGAGCTTTTGGGGGATCTTATGGCCCCTGGGATGGAAATACAGATAGCTTTGAGGAACCACGATCTCCCTCATAAGTGGTCCGAGAGCGTTTTGGGAGAAGCTTCTGTTATCGCCGAAGCTTTCAAGGCCGGACAATTTAAGCAGCGTAAAGATTTGAGCTCGCTTCCATTTGTTACGATTGATGGAGCCGACGCCCGAGATTTCGATGATGCTGTCTGTGCCATGCATGTAAACGGAGAGCAAGTTTTATATGTAGCGATTGCAGATGTTTCACACTATGTCAGGCCTGGGAGCGCTCTTGATTCAGAGGCCCTTGCGCGAGGAACGTCAGTTTATTTCCCCAGTCAAGTAATCCCAATGCTTCCAGAGGAGCTGTCGAACGGGATCTGCTCATTAATGCCTTCGGTTGATCGTGCTGTTTTGGTAGCTGAGCTTCATATTACTGCTGATGGTAGCATTGGTCGTTCGGAGTTCTACGAAGCAGTCATTTGTTCACACGCTCGACTCATTTATGAAGAAGTACAAGCATGGGTTGATGGAGACTCTTCTGCATTAGGCTCTATTACAGTCGCGGTCGCCGAGAATTTAAATGAACTATATAAGCTATATGATACTTTTAAGAAGGTACGTTTAAAAAGAGGGGCACTGGAGATCGAATCCAGAGAGCCTCAATTTATTTTCGATGAATACCGTAAAATAGAAAGTATAAACGCTGTAGCGAGAGTCGATGCACATAAGGTTATTGAAGAGTGCATGGTCGCTGCTAATATAGCTGCCGCAGAATTTCTACTGCGTAATAATTCACCTGGCATGTTCCGCGTTCATGACCTCCCATCAGACGAGAAATTGGACAATTTATCTACTCTGCTAGGGACGTTAGGGATAGATTTTTCTAGAGCAGCGACAGTTGAGTCAGCGGATTTCGCGAAAGTTTTACATTTGGGACGCGAGCGCGATGATCGCCGGATGATTGAGATCATGATACTTAGGAGTTTGCAACTTGCGGTATATAGCACAGAAAACACTGGGCATTTTGGATTAGGACTTAAGTCTTATGCACACTTCACATCGCCGATCCGTCGGTATCCAGATTTGGTAGTGCATCGTGCAATCAAATCTATCCTTTTACGGAGTACTCCGTCGGATAGCTCAGCCTTCAGTGTAACTGCTAGTTTAGCGACAGATTGCTCGACCAATGAAAGACGTGCTGAAACTGCAAGTCGAGATGTTGTTGCCTGGTTGAAGTGTGAGTATATGATGGACAGAGTCGGTGACGTTTTTGATGGTGTGGTCAGCGCTATTACGGATTTCGGGATGTTTGTGGAAGTGGGCGAAACCTTTATCGAAGGACTTGTTCATATCAGTGAATTACCTAGCGATTACTATGTGTTTGACTCCACTGCACACGTGCTCCGGGGCCGATCTAGTGGAAGGGTTTTTTCAATCGGCCAAGCTGTGCAAATAAAAGTAGCTAGGGTTAGTTTGGATGAAAGGAAAATCGACTTCTCTATGGCGGGCGAGGCGCCCCGGAAAAAAAGAAGTCCTAGAAAAAAGAAAACACGAAAAGGTCGAGATGGCAGAAAATAACATTTTTATCGGTGGTTTCCACGCTGTAAAAACGGCTCTCTCCAAAGCCTCCGCGGATTGCCTGGAGGTGTGGATAAAGCGAGACATTAACTCCCCGGCGGTAGAGGAGATTAGAGTGCTTTTGTCTAATCTGGGACTTAAGGTACAGAGTGCTTCGGCCAGTAATTTAGACAAAATGTACGGTGACGACCATCATCAAGGTATTGTCCTCAAGCGTAGGCTGCCTGCGACAGTTTCAATCGAGGAACTACTGGATAGGTGCAATACAAAAACTGAGACAGCTCTAATCCTTATTTTAGACAGCATCCAAGACCCTAGAAATTTTGGTGCTTGTTTGCGGATTGCGGATGGAGCTGGTGTTGATGGCGTTATTTATCCAAAAGACAACAGTGCTAGACTTGGCAGTGTTTTAGCCAAAGCGGCAAGTGGTGCAATTGATACGGTTCCACTTGTACCGGTGTCGAACCTGTCATCGGCGATTGTGAAAGTTCAAAAAGCTGGCATTTGGGTCACGGGCGCCTGCTCGGACGATGCTGCGCCTCTCTATAGTCTCGATTTCTCAGGACCGACTGCCATTGTCATGGGCAATGAAGGAAGTGGCCTGAGGCGTCTTACCAAAGAAAGATGTGATTATCTTGCGTCTATACCTATGCATGGAGCTTTAGGTAGTCTGAATGTTTCTGCGGCAACTTCGATCTTTCTGTTTGAGGTAAAAAGACAACAGTCTTAAGCAAGAAACACGTGGATAGATACAAAATCAAAAGCTCTTTCCCATTTTGCCGTTAGCTTTACTCATTGTGACTACAATTGATATTTACGTCGCGACCCAAGTTATTTAAATACCCAAAGAAAACAATCGAATTTGTGCACCACACAAATGGTATGCAGATCACGAAGTAGGACAATTCTCTCGAAAGGAGGATCTTCACTGTTTAGAGACAAGTTTTGCTTATGTTCGCGCTTTCTCATATCATTGCGCTGTTCAATGAAGAACATTTTATCCTTGCTTCACCGACTGTCCTATGTTCGGGAAGCTAAAACCGTAAGGAGAAGTTATGAGACATTACGAAGTAGTTTTTCTCGTTCACCCAGATCAGAGTGAACAAGTTCCCGCAATGACAGCCCGTTACCGAGGCGTTGTAGAAGAGAAGGGAGGCAAAGTTCACCGCCTAGAAGACTGGGGCCGACGACAACTTGCTTACCCTATTAACAAAATTCATAAAGCACATTACGTGTTGATGAATATAGAGTGTGACGGGGCATCACTGGAAGAGTTGAAAACCCTATTTAAGTTTAATGATGCTGTTCTGCGTGATTTAGTTCTAAGTCGAAAAGATGCTATTACTGATCCATCACCGATAGCTCAGGCGAAGGAAGAGCAGTCTGACCGGGAGACTCAAAGAGCAAGGCGAACCGATTCCTACACAAGTGAGAATAAGCGACCAGAAACGCCGGCAGTAGAAGCTC
>DGOV01000115.1 GCA_002390205.1 Proteobacteria bacterium UBA4457
TCATTTGGTACTGCAGAATACCTTACATCGATAATAATATTTTTCGACTGTCCTACGCCTAAATAACCTTGAGAAAACCAGTCGAATCTTTTTATATCTAAATATTGCTGACTATTTTTATTTAGATCTATAAAGTCAGTTAAATTATCTAATTTCTTAATCTTAGTGCCTTCACAATATTCTTTTGCATCAAATAACCTCACAGCATCAACATAATAAAAACCCTTATCTTCATAGATTGTTTTCCATAAAAATAAATTTCCTAAGCTCGGCTTCACGGTCAACCTTTTACTTTCATGACCTCGCATTAAAGCTATCGATTTACCAACTTCTTCTGCTCTATTTTCTTGGATGAAACCAAAACCTAGATAAACAAATATGTAGGAAACACCTAAAAAGGGTATGAGTTTATTTTTACTTACTAATGTAGTGATGACGAAAGTTATAACTGGAATAGTCAGGAGTGGATCTATCACTGAGATATTATTCCAAGAAATTCTTACATCAGAAAATGGCCACAAAAGTTGCGTTCCATAACTTGTGCAAGCATCAAGTAAACCATGCGTGGCATAACCTAATAAACAAAAAAAGTAAGTTTCTGTCCAACTCAAATGATTTTTAAAAAGAACTCTTAAAAATAAGGTTACTAATAATGCCCCTATAGGAATAAAAACTAAGGCATGTGTAAATTGTCTATGAAATTCTAATTTTAGTAGTGGGTCTGTACTAGACCTAATGAATATATCTAAGTCTGGGGCAAGCCCAGCAATACAGCCGAATATCGATCCTACTAATAGTTTTTTTTTATTAGCAATTGTTTGAGCAAAAATTGCTCCAAACGCACCTTGGCTTAAAGGATCCATAAAAAAACCTTAAGATTAATATAATTTTTGAGGAATAAATGTTTATTTAAGCAATCTAATCAATCGGAAAATCCCATAAGCACCTAGGATGGCCGCCCGAATAGGCCATATGTAAACTATGACATATCCCTGCTCCAAAAAGAATCGCGTCAATATTCTATAATTAAAGACAAAGCTACCTCATTTCGGTAATCTGGTATAGGAAACTTAGTAACCATGCCAATTTTCTGCTATCAAACACGTTAATGTCACGGGAATATCTATGTCACAACATAAAGCTCTAGCAATGTTCGGTCGTTCTGGAAACCCATCACTAAATGAAGCGACCTTCACGTCCGAAAGTTATGGACAAGGTCGAGTGATGACTTTACAAGGAACAGTGAACAAAACAGGAATCTTACTGGCTTTGCTCGTTTTAGCCGCCATTTACCCATGGAATTTGTATTTTCAGAGCGGTAATCCTGCCCTAGTGATGCCTTTTGCACTCGGTGGGGCTATCGGAGGGTTCATTTTTGCGCTTGTGACAACATTCAAAAAAACATGGGCTGCAATTACTGCTCCTGTATATGCCTTGTTACAAGGACTCTTTCTTGGTTCTGTCTCAGCCCTATTCGAAGCTCAATATCCCGGAATTGTAATTCAAGCAACCGGGTTAACTTTCGGCACTCTGGCTTCGCTACTAATGTTATATAAATTGGGAATCATTAAGCCGACGGAAAATTTCAAGCTAATGATTGTATCTGCGACAATGGGAATAGGAGTTCTCTATTTTATCAGCTTCATCATGAATATGTTTGGATCCACCGGCATTGGATTTATCCATTCCAATGGTATTTTTGGCATTGGCTTCAGTCTTTTTGTTGTTGCGATTGCGGCATTAAATCTCGTTCTGGATTTCGACTTTATTGAGCAAGGGTCCGAACAGGGAGCGCCTAAATATATGGAGTGGTACGGAGCGTTTTCGCTAATGGTCACTTTAGTATGGCTGTATCTAGAGATTCTAAGATTGCTCGCGAAATTAAGAAGTCGTTGATGGACTTAAACACACTTTTCTTCGGTGGAATGACTCTTTTATCACTTGCAGTCTTCTTTTACTTTGGGCGATTTAGAGCGTCTTCAAAACAAAGAGACAGAGAGGATAGGATCGACTGGGGTAAAAACAGGTTCAGGTCTCTAAGAATCTTGCTGTTAGCAATGCTCTGCGTATTGGGTATCGCCCTACTAATTCGGATGTTTACCCACTAATAGAATTACTAATTAAGTGAGTCGCGACTGAACTTAATAACAGGAGTGGGTGATTATATATAGTGCTATCGGGTATAAGGTACGCGTACCATTTACAATCCTCAAACAACTAGTTTTTCCGCTTATAGAGTAAAAATATGAAAAATATTGCGATCATCGGCGCGGGGCTTTCAGGCCTCATCGCTGCCAGACAATTGGGCAACATAGCAAACATAACTATATTTGAAAAATCAAAGGGCGTTGGCGGACGGATAGCCACTCGTCGATCAGGGCTATATTCATTTGACCATGGAGCACAATTTTTCACTCCTAAAACTGAATTATTCAAAGACTTTCTCAAGCCAATGATCGTAGAAGGCGATGTAAAACGCTGGGATGGCGAATTTGTAGAAATAATAAATAGAGAATTCAGCTTTAAGCATAAATGGGATGCCTCCCTGCCTCACTATGTTGGAGCTCCCAGTATGAATAGCTTCGCGAAACGACTAAGTGTAGGGACAGATATAAGACAAAACACTCTCGTGAATTCGATCATACGGAAAAACGAATGTTGGCAAATTTATGACATCAATCAAAGATTACTGGGTGAGTTTGACTGGGTAATCGTATCCACACCCCCTGAGCAAGCTCTTCAATTACTGCCTCAATCCTCTACATTCTGCAGTGAGCTTGCAATCCCTAAAATGAAAGCTTGTTTTTCTATTATGCTGGGATTTGATAATGACCTTTCGTTACCATTCGATGCTGCCTTGCCATTAGGTGAAGATATCAGCTGGATTTCCCTAGATAGTTCTAAGCCAGATAGAGGTCAGACGCACTGTCTCCTAATCCACTCAACTAATGATTGGGCCGATCAACATTTAGAAGATGACCGAAATAAAGTTCTAGAATACATGATAGAAGAAACCAGCAATATTTTAGATCGGGATCTAAATTGTGCCTCACATAGAGATGTCCATGGTTGGCGCTTCGCCAATATAGACCGACAGGCAGGTAAGCATTATTTTCTAGATACAATGCGCAAAGTCGCACTGTGTGGTGATTGGTTTATAAAAGGACGGGTTGAAGCAGCATTTACTAGCGGCTATGAAGTAGCTCGCGCTATTGAGACAGCATTATAAAAACACCAAGAGTCTATTGCTGAGGCAGAGGATAGAAAAATTATCTATAGTTCGATAGTTCCCGCACCAAGCCTACTGGAATGCAAGAAAAATGTGGCTTTAGGTCCTAAATCTCCTTCAAATAGAGGCCTTTATAATCCATTCTAAGCCCTCCTTAAGACCTACTACGAGTTTTTCAATATAATTTAGTCCTGTAAACAGAGCAAGCCATTCTATCTCTTAGAGAGCCTTATATTAGCTTCAATTAAGTCAGGTTGGTTTAACATTTTTATCCACGTTTGATGCACTTAAAGCAATGAGTAATTTATTATAAGTATGATCCCATAATTTAAAATATTTTATCTTGAAATTAATAGGGTGAGGAGTGTAATAGGTTATCTTTTTATCTTTCTTGGATTTTTCTGCGGATTTCTCTTGTTCTCTAGTAGAACTCATCAGGCGTTATTATTTGACAACTTTCCAAGGTCTTTCCTCTAACCTAATCCTTTATTTAGAGTGTCGCTATCGAAATGTAGATATAAGTCACTTCCGAGTTTCAAATTTAATTAGCAATACTCTCAGAGTTTCCATAAATATCACCTTGAATTTTCTTCCTAGTTATTTTATGTTGGTTCAACTTCAGCAAGTGACAATATGTGCTGATATTTAACAACGTTAAAAGAATCTGAAGCTGTTTGCTCTATAAGGTACCCCGGGGAGGAAGATAATGTTGGCTGCAAGCGAACCAAGTATTTCTATGACCTTCGTTAGATGGACTTTCTTAGTGCTCATATCCTTACTTTTAAATGTTGATCACCTAAGTGGTATCTATCTCTATTGACGGCTCTAATTTTGAGGAAGTATCCCGTATTTTTGTGTAGCAACTTAACTCAAGGTCATTTACCGAGCAATAGGCTTAATTAGCTGATCAGAACGATATTTCATCTAAAAATCTTGTTACTTTTTCTCATCTCCACTGCTATATGAAAAGCCTTTTAATCGAAGTGTTTACTTACTTACTTGGCTGCATGAAAATTTTCCATTTTATAAGTACACTATTACCTTCACGATTACTTTTGTTACAGGCAAGGCCATATTTGAGCTCTTTAGACGGTGGTAAGGGTACTTCAATTAATACAAAGTTCTTCTTTCAACTATCCGCTTCCATTTAATGCCCTAAACACTCTCCAAACGCACTCTCAGCTCCTACGAAGTTCTTTTTATCTATTTGAGTGTGTACTCAGAAAAATCGACGAGTACAGTAGGACTATTATGGAGAAATCATAGGAAAAAATTGAATTTACTTAAAAAAATCTTTTTAAATCAATTTTTTGCTGTTGCTAACATGAAACCAGTATTTTTACTATTGTATAAGATGAATTTCCCCAGAACACACTTCTAGTGGGTTATTCTATGTTACTACTGATCAAATCATTGAAGTGCTTACTGACTGGGTTCTTGACTACTTTCTTCGAGTAATTGGGGGACAGGCTCCTCTTCAGCGGGTTTGCTTTCGCACTCAATCGAATCAGATAAGGTGTCATAATCGAGCTTAAACTTCTTCGGTAAATACTTCAGACTCCGCGTAGTCTCAGTAAGTAACTGGCACGCCTCATCAGGCCGATTAGAGTCGCGACGTAAACTAGAACGACTAATCATCCCTTCCCACCAGATAGGCATTGTCGGTATGGCTTTATCTGTAATAGCTTTCCACGCACGATCGGATTCGAACGGCTTACCTAAAACCCCGGCGGCTTTAGCAAACAGGCGCCACCCATCCCCCGAGGTCACATGATCTTTTGTAAATTCTTTGGCTCTACGGTAGGCCTCATCAATATCTCCGTTATCGAGCATTCCTTCAATAATCACCACACGGAAACGGCGATCCATCGAAGGCTGACGCTTAACGGAGTCATGGACTAATCTTGCTAAAATAAGTCGTTCAGTGACGTTCTCTCGATCGGCGATAAAAGGAAAGAGAAACTCAATTTGCCAACTCGGTATCCCTTTAGCTGCTAAGCCTTCGACAAATTTACGGATCTGTTCAAAGTCGTCAAGCCGATTGTATAGTTGAAGTCTAGACCAGATCAGCGCGCGCCTAATATCTAGAGTCACATGAGCCTCAATTGAGATCTCAAGTTCGGCAGCTTCCTTTGCCATTTTCAGCTCAATAGCATCAAGCGCTTTTAAGACGTCTTCGGGTTTTGGATCAATGAGCGCACGCATCTCCAGAAGCACAGCAAAATTATACGCGTTAGTCTTATCAGACTTTGGCAAGCTTCTAAAAGCACTCACGCCTTGTACCGCGAGGGCAGAAGCTTCTTTAATTTTCGACCGGGTGACTTTTGCGCTAAATTCTTTAGCAATCAAGTAAAATGCAGTCCTCTCGACCTCGCCTTTAAACTTCTGAGATGACTTGATGGATTGTAACGACTGCAATGCGACAGACGCATTGGCGGCAGTCTGTGCCACCATCAAACGGGCGGCATCTGTATCCTTATCTTCCGGGCTTTTGCGGATAAATCGTTGAGCAGCTTTACGTAACTGCTTTTTGTTTGCCTTGTCACCCCCCCCTTTCTCTCGGGCAGCGTAGACAGCGTAGAGTAGCTTGGCGACTGCTTTATCAAGTTCAGGTTCCAGGTTTTGTATACGAACGAGCTTTTCCAGCAGATCAACAGCGGGCTGGTATATTTTCGCGTTATACGCAGCTAATGCCCATCGATACCGGTATCTGGCCAAATTCACATTAGGAGGAACGATAACATGGGCAAAAAAAGCTTCGTATTTCTGCATAGCGTTGTAATAATGATCATAGTTCAGTGCGAATTCTGCTCCTGCGAGATCGGTATACACCCCGACAGAAACACCTGACAACTCTTGACTATAGACCATCATGTCATCAATCAATGCTTGGTCTACGCGGCCTGAGTCTATGAGTGTGCGGAGTCGCTCAGCAGCTTCAATCGGTCGGCCACCGCTTTTTCTACTGGCCTGAAGTAAGCCAAATGCTTCGGCTCTTTGAATTTTCGCCTCATCATCATCAAAGACATCCGACCGCTGGTCAGCATCGACGTTACCAGTGAGTGCATCAAGAATACGCAGTTCGAATTTAACCGTTTCAAGAATTGGCGAATTCTCTTCTGCGGCCAAAGCTCGCTCTAAATTTTTAAAAATCGCATGGGCATGCTCGTATCGTCCTCGTTCAATCTCAACATAACCACGTCCTAGCCAACCACCGTAGACCAAGCCTGGTCGAAACAGCTGCATCGATGCTGCACGAAAACCATTTTGAGCCGGCAATAGTGCTGTACCTTTTAAATTATCGATATCTCTATCATCAACGACCTGACGTGCGATCTCTAAGTCTATCCATGCCCGCCAATAAGGAAATGCTGCCAGAGCAAAGCTAATATCGTCCCAATCTTGAGACCTGAATAGTCGTTCAAGCTCCGCCTCGCTGTCATCAGCTTGCATTTCAATATCAAATACTCTTTTCTCAACGATGGCTTTCATCTCATCCAAGAGTGAACGGAAACCTTCAAGCTCGGTTGAACTAAGCTCGGCCGCACGGACTCGATCGATTAAAGGACCTATTCCATTCGCGAGATCGAAGATATCCTTGGCCGATTCTACCTTTTTAAGGGTAACTAAATAACCATTCCCCTCAGTCAAAAGCTGGTCGTAATTATTGGCTTGAGCGGTTAGATGGCACGCGATACAGGCAATTAAAACTAATATGATGGGGTGGCCCAAGAAGCTTTTATAGAAATAATTTTTAATCATAAGACGTCCAACAAGGCTTTCATTTGACTGGCGAATTTGTCGCCTAAAATGAGTTTAATAAGTCTTCGCGTCAATTTGAGTTCGCCATCTAACGTCGCGGTATCTCCGCCGCCAGCTTCCCCGATCACTAAAAAAGCATGCATAGGCGCACTTCTGTATAACGAGTGAGCAACTTTTCTACCAACTTTTGCCTCCAAAAGATGAGGGTTGGCTTGATCACTTACGTCTAAGGTCGATATAGTCCCCTCAGACCTTCTGAATTGTTCCGCTAATCCAACCACCCCTCTTAACTGGCTCTCACGTATGGGAGCATCCCCAATCAGAATAATTAAGCGGCGGGCTCCTATTCTCCAGCCAGATTCTTCGATGGCTACTCGTAACCCTTCATCTATCGCCTCAAACCAGTCCCCGCCGCCTTCGGCCTCTAGAGAAGACAAAAACTTTTTAAGCTTATTGGTGCTGTAGGTGAGTGGCTCAATACGGGTGACAAACTCTGGATCTTTCTTATCACGGAAAGCTACAAAGCCAAAGCGCGCGATCGGCACCAGTGAGCGCACGACTGCGGAAATATCTTCTATCCGATCTTTGACCTCATCCAAAACCCAACCCATAGAACCTGTCGCATCAACGACAAATACCACATCTAGACCCGCTTCACGCAATCCCGCAATATATGATGCAAACTGAGACGTTCCATCCCCTAAACCATTGCCAATACCCGTCTTAAAACCGCCAATACCGGAGCCCTCACTCAGCGGCACCGCCGTCAGGCCGGCCGTTACATCGACGCCTTTAAAACCACCTGCTTGTGCTCTCAGAGTCGCTGCTATATCAGGAGGAGGTGGAGCTACAGATTTAGGAGCGATGAGTATTTCAGGTGGTTCAAAATCTAGCTCCTCATCAAACTCTAGCTGTTCCTCAGGGGGCTTAGTTTTTTCAATCACTGAATCAGGAGTTTGATCGATGACAATCATTTCTTCTTCAGGAGGTGCGATAACTTTAGCGGGTGATATCTGTGCGCCAATTCGACCCGAAACCAAAGCATGAACTGCAGTCGAGATAACGATCAAAATAGTCCATATTATGACGGGCCGTGACGGCTTGCGCATATCGTTAACCCCCAGTCCGCTGCTGGGTAATAAGGATAAATTTAAGTACTCCGGCTTCTGAAGCCACTTTCATGATTTTGGACACAACTAGCGCACTTACTTTAGCATCCGCATATATTTTCAGACTATCTATCCCCGCAATGGCAGCAAGCTCCCCCTGCAAGGCAGCAGAAGTTACGGGACGACCCTCAAATCGCAACGACCCATCCTGATCTACCGCCACGGTTGGAACTTCAGCAGAAGGTACAGCTTGTCGTGTCGAGGCCGGAGGCACTATGTCGTAATCAGGTTGAAGATTACCGACGATCATAAAATATAGAAGCAGTAAAAATATGATATTGATCATCGGGATGACGTTCTCCTCCTGACCGCTTCTCTTCCCCATGATTCTGTCTTTCAATCCAGATGAAATCGTGTTTTTTCTGCGACGCGAAGATCTTAACTGCCCACTCATTGCGCGAACCTCTGAGTGGCAGAGACTGAAATATTACGCACATCAAATTGATTAAACAGGTCCATCACATCTACAGCTGCCTGGAGCAAAACCTGTTCGTCGACTGCAAGCATTACTCTAGTTTGCGCTGGTGCAATTAGTCCTGCCGCATATTCTTTTAGTCCATCCAATGAGCTTTCTTTACTATTAAGCCATAGGCTTCCATTTTCATGCACCTCAACCACCACCATAGTCGATTCACTCTCAATTTTAGCGCTGCCAGTAGCCTGAGAAAACTCCATTGCTCGTGGCTTCATGAAGTTAGTCTGGAGCATAAAAAAGACGAGCAATATAAACACGCAATCAATCAACGGAGTTAAAGACATTCTGCCTGCCTTGCGCCGTCGGGGAGACAGCACATTATCGCTTAAGAGGCTCACTAGCTGGTTTCAGAGAATGTCAAAATTCGCGTCACTAGGTCAGAGACTTGATCGGTTAGCATCTCTAGCTTGGCTTCTAATACTGCATGCATGACCGCGAAGGGTATGGCAATAGATAAGCCAACAGCCGTTGTCAGCAAAGCTTCCCAAATACCGCTCGCCAGCGCAGATGATTCGCCCGACGCGCCAGCACTGACAGCCAACCCTCGGAATGCGTCAATCATCCCTAACACTGTTCCTAATAGACCCATAACTGGAGCGAGGTAGTAAATGAGCTCGATAAGCCTAAGGTTTTGAGAGTAGCCTCTCAGGTAAGTGGAGGCACGGCGCAACAATTCATCGTGCAACAGATCCGGATTCATTGTTCCGTGTTTTTCAAGACCGAATCTAATATCTGTAGCTACCGTTAACTCGGATTCAATTAACAATTCGCGGGCCTCTTTTTGTTCACCTTTGTGCCACAACCCTACTGCACGATCTAGCTCAGATACAACGACAGGTGAGGCGCGTCTAAATTGCAAAAACTTCTGACCAGCCAATGCCAAGCCAAAAATCGACGCGAGGAGTAGGATGCCTACGACCACGCCACCGAGTTTCAGCAGCGTCCCTGCCCCCATTATAATGCTCATTAGAAAGCCTACTTCAGTGCTCGGATCCATAATAATCAATTCCCCTCGTTTTTCTTTGCGTGTCCATTGTATTAAGTTCTGCGATAGATTTATTAGTCTCCGTAGTAGTACGCACGTAGATCCGCTTTCGATCTTTTATTCACAGCCGTTAATCTAGGTTTGTTTTAGTAATGTAAGCCGAACATCCGGTTGACTACACTGTGTGATGTCGGTGGAGATTGGCTGACTCAGTTACACTATCAGATTGTGAACAAATGTTCGATAGTTTATTTACAGCCGAGGTTTGTATGCAGCACGCTAAAAAAAAAGCCGGCATAAGCCGGCTTTTTCAGTATTCATAATTACATTTCTTTAGAAGAAATAAGTAGCTCTCATGAATACTTCATCAGCATAATCGATTGTTTCCATGATGGTGTCGTTATCACCTCCAGGAGCTTCGATAATATTAGCATATAAATCCCACTGCCAGTTTGCAGCAGGGCGATATCGAACGCCTGGTTGTACCAAGTAACCACCAGCTACATCCACTAATATAGCCATATCAATCCGCCATACTAAGTTAGGGAAAGGCTGTTGGAACGCAAACACTACATAGTTAGCATTGTCGTTACCGACTGGCTTGGCTCCCTGGAACGATCTTGCTTTATCATTAAAACGACCAGTCGTTTTATCGATGTAGGCACCGAAATCTTTCGCACCACCGTTACCAGCTAGATCGCGACCAAACATGTCGGTGGCAGTTCTATGCATCCACTGAGCGACCATGTAGGTTGCAGGGAACGCATCAGAGATTCGGTGATATTTCTCAAAAACTAACGCTGAGACAATATCGTCTTTCTCTGTTGGATCAAAACTTAATCCTAAGTCGGTCATTTTCTTATCGTGCGTATAAGATACTTCACCACGGATAATCATTTGATCGAAGAACGAATCAGGACCTGCGTTGACAACGTAGTTACCACCAAGAACGAATACGTTCTCTCTGGCAAACTCTCTAGTCGCCCAAGCTCGGAATGAGCCAAACGAACTGTGGAAACCTTCAATGGTACGTTGTGCGTCAACGACTGTGTATTCGTCACCGAATCCAAACATTTCACGCGTTGCCCACCAGTCAGCTGGCCATTCGTTGACAACGACTCTCAACGCTTTCAACGGATCCAAGCGGCCTGCAGCCACATCATGCCAGTACTCAGTCGAGTTAGGCGCATGAGGATCGGGAGATAATGGAGATCCACAATGGTTTAACGTTTTATGGCCGCCACCGAGAATTGTAGGCATTTTGGCGTAAGAGTCTTCATACCCTCTATAACCGATGTTTCCTAACAGGTTATTCGTATCATTGTACTCGTTAGCACAGAACCTATTCGCATTGGCAGCTGAGGCCGAGTAGCCACCAGCCGCGCCCGCACCGACTCCTGCAAGACCTGCGGAGTTCGCTCCTTGATGAAAAGCTGGCGCTTCCGCGTAACGAACATAGCCATTAGGATCTCTGCGGTTAACCCAAGCAAACATTGCTGTGAATTGGTCTGTCAACGGAGCAGTCAACTTGAAGCCGTAGTTGATAGAATTTGCAGCATCGTTGAACTCATCGTTTTCAACTAATGTCACGTTATGAGGTACTACACTGTAGGCAGTGTTTTGTCCTGGAAGAATAGTAGGACTCCACATTTGCGCGAAAGCATCAACTTCCCAACCATTATCAAAAGTGTAACTTACTCGCACGCCTGGGCTTGCTACACGACTGTCTTGATACTCTTCAGCACCTGGTCCGAGGGTTAAATGTCTACGAAGATCAAGGCCGTTGGCAACATCCATTACACGGAAGAAATACGCTTCACCCCATGCGATGGTCTGTACACCGGCACGAACCCATAACGGGCCATCGTTCCAATCGACATAAGCCGCAGGAAGGTCAACCATGAAATCATCACTACTATATAGTTCTGTAGGTGAGCCGTTTCCGCCATACCAATATTCGTTTTGGCTAAAATTATCACCGCCGGTTACATCACTGCCATTAAGCATGCTGGTACCGTCAAAGTAAGCACGTACTTTAACGTACGCTGCCCAGTTGCGATTAATCTTCGCTTGTATATCGATTTCAGCACGCGAGTTGAACATGTTCCAATCGCGGTCTTCGTTCAACGCAGCGCCTTGTGCACTTCGCACATCAGCGTGATTAGCATCAGTTGTGCTACCAGCGAGGTTACCGCCAGTGGCCAGCATATTCGATCCTAAACTGCCGTCAGCACCACACTGTACACCGATGAAATCATTGGTGCCGTATAGGCCGGTCGATCCTGCTCTCACTGCGTTTAGACCACCAAATCGGCAGTTAACAGCTGAGTTAGTATTATTACCCGCTGCGTGGATGTTTATGTTGTTAGCCTTCCATTGCGCTTCTGTCAATGACTCAGCCGTGTTTGTTTTATGCGCCCAATTAGGACCAAAGCCACTATTGATTGTGGAGGCTCGTTTAAGTGCGGCGGCGGTAGGGGCAGCAACTCCTGCAGCTGCGCCAGTTCCAAATAAGCCTACGGCGCCATTTGTTGGACTGACATAGACACTTGTACCGTCTAGCGCATTCAGTGCATTGTATGCAGCATGCGTGGTGTGCCCAACGATCTTATCGTTATATGCATCTCCACCAATGTTATTGACGTTCTTCTGACTTGAAATGCCATAGGCAATTTCCTGTCTGACGAACCCTGTTATGTTCCAATCGATTGCTGACGCTACGCCTGCAAACAAGAAACTGCCGATGACAGTACTTGCGATTGAAATGCGTGTGATTGCGTGTCTTATCACTACCGCTCTCCCCTTTTTTAGTTATAAATAAGTAACCGCCTAACTTAGACAGTCTCCAGTTAAACTGTATGTTGTTTCCTTGTCACAGGTAGATTACGTTTCAGTAATCTTCTTGTAACTTTTTACATATTCGACATTACCGCCCATTTTTCAACCTATGTCAACGCTTTTCACGCATCAAAAGAGCGAATATGGAGCAGTTTTCCACCATAATTGTGGTGGAATAACAACTAATTAGCGCGGATATTTTCGTAAACAATTGTTTTTTAACATTTATTTACTCTCAGAATACCGCCTTCTATCCTGACATATATTTTCTTTTTATAAGACTTAGTACAGTACCTTCGCTACATTACCACCGTTACCAACAATAAAAATCTGCTGCTCTCTAATAAAACTTTTTCTCCCTGTATCTGACTCCGTTGCTGTCTCAGAGACACCTGCACCAACTCCCTGGTACCAAGTACGGCCGATTTGTGCATCGGCTGAAAAAGAAGTGAACGACTTACCGTCATCATTCGATCTCAATAAGTCACGTATCGCGGTCACGACGACTTCGCCGTTGCCCGACCACACGCCAAGCAAATTAGAATTCGTATCAATAGCAATAGACGACCAGGTTGACCCTGCGTCTAATGTTTTTAGGACAAGGCCTTCCTGCCCGACCGCATAACCGCTGCCGGAGCCGTCTTTGGCAAAATGAACATCGAACACGCCCTCGTCACCGCCGTGCACTTGCTTGAAGGTCTGTCCGCGGTCGGTCGACGTCATGATCAACCCAAACTCACCTGCAACAAATATACTTCCGTCATCCTTGACTACCGCACTGTATAGATGAGGTTCATAACCTTCCTCGTTAACACTTTCCCAGTCTTTAGTCACCACTGTCCAAGTAAGACCGGCATCCTCAGACTTCGCCATGAAGCCAAATTCGCCCACGATATATCCTAATCCTGAATCATTGAGATCGACATCCATTATTCGCTGTGTTAATCCTGCCTCCACCTGCTTCCAGTCAGCACCCTCAACACGTCGAAAGATTGTTCCCTGTTGACCAACAACAATTTGTGTATCTCCTGCAGAGGTCACACCAAGCAATGCTTTAGTCGTCAATGGGTCAGCTGTAGTCCAAGTCTCGCCTCCATCTGCCGTTTCCCGCATTAAACCATAAGAACCAACAGCCAAACCCGAGCTGCCTTTCATGTCTATAGCAAACAACTTGTCGTGAGGGATCCCTGATTCAAGTACTTCGACTATTGGGTCACCTTCCTGCGCAAGCACGACGGAGCCAAAACTAGCAAGGCAACATAAGGCCGTCATAATAGAGACGTATCGTTTTATTTTTTTCATATTATTTCCATCCAAACTTTTGTTTTGTGTGCATCGCGTAGTCATCCTTAATTTGCCGCCATATGGTCGGCGATATCGATACGCTCTGATGTAATGAGATGCTCTCGTTCGATAAACTTTGGTTTGAACAAGTAAACCAGAAGCGGGAGAACAACTAGCGCAATCACCATGTTAATCAACATGATCGCTACTAATAGCAGTCCCATATCGGCCAAGAATTTCAGTTCAGACAAAAAGTACCACGGGAGAATCCCTATTAAAACAATCGTTGCCGTAAAGAATATAGCTTTACCCGTAGTTGTCACAGCTGCCTGTATCGCGGCGCCATGATCCTTACTGTCACTAAATTCCTCACAAATACGACTCAGCAAATAGATGCCGTAGTCGATGCCCACGCCGATACCAATCGCGGCAATTGGCAAACTGTTAACGTCTAAACCAATCCCCATGAGTACCATGACAGATCCGAGGAGGACGTTTGAAAAGTTGACTGGGATGAGAAGCAAGATCCCTGCCGCAACCGATCGATAGGCCCAAGAGCAAGTAATCAGTATCACAAGATTAAGCGCAGCTAGAATGATCCATTGGTAATAGTCTACGGTATCATTGACCGACTGCTGCAGTGCAATCGCGCCCGTCCCGAGTCGAACATTAAACTCGTCATGCTCAATGCCAATCAGGTCTAATCCACGTCGAGTTTGTTCTAAAGCCACATCGACAGTTTCTTGCTTGTTGTCTTTGTACCAAAGAGACACTGTACCATTGGACATAGTGAAGTCACTTACGTGCGAATACGCTTTAGGACTTGATCCGACCATTAGAGCATTTACCGCAGCATTTACCGCAGCATTCGTATGATCGAGTGGTGCCCATTTAGGGTTACCCCCTGAGAAGAGTCGGTTTGCTTCTGGAAGATAATCTCCATATGACAATGTCGCTTCGGGAGGTGGATCTTGTGCTTCCAAAAAGCGCTGTAACTGAACCATCGATCCCAAGGCATCCTCAGAATGCCGCAGAATGCGAACGTCACTGTCTGGTTTGCCCTCGAAAACAATTTCTAACGTCATTAAACCAGGGAAATTAGCATTTACTGCCCTTACGGCTGTATTAAAATCAGAGTCTTCTTTGAGTAAATTACTCCCTTCTACTGGGTTACCCACTTTGATTTGCAGCATTAACGAGACACCGATTACCGCAAGAACTGAAGTCACAATTGCTGTGTATTTAGCTGTCGGCCCATGCGACAAGCGCCCGATCCAACCTAGCAGGGTTTGAATTTTAGTGTGCCACGTAACCTTATCGGATTTCCCAATCAGTACAGCGACATTCTTAGGCGTTGGGAGCCAGGATAAGAGCACGGGAGTAAGGAACATGTTGCAGGGGACTAAGATCATTGCCCAAAAACCACAAAACAACGCGAACCTTTCCATAACTGGTATCGGGGCCACCATAATCAAAAAGAGACCCGCCGCATCGGTTACAATGCCTAGCACACCTGGTGCCATCATAACGCCAAGGGAAAGCTCTGCAGCTTTCTTACGATCATTAATCTCGTAATAAATCTCATAATAGCGTTCGATGAACTGAACGCAGTGACTAAAAGAGCGAGCCACCAGTAGCAGTGGGACGACCATAATGAGTGGCTCTATCGGATCGCCAATCCAACCAACAAACCCAAATCCCCAAATTGCCGCCACGATACTTACCACAATAGGTGTCACTACGCCTGGAAGATTCCCCATATAGAGAAGCAGCGAAATGAGGAGCGCCGAGGCTGTGATAGCAAAAATAGAAAGCATTTGGGCTTGATACTCATAGACCCACCCCGTTAAAACGGGCTGTCCTGCGACATAGATCTCATGTGCATCATCTTGCTCAGCCGCCACCATATCTTGGATGTAATGAAATGTCTTTCCATAGTCTAGTGAATGTTCAATAAACGTCGCTTGTACGATAGCCGCGCTTTCATCTTCTGATATGAAAAACTTTTGAACGTTAGGCGCCTTGTCAACCGCATCAATGAATGCCTGAATTTCTTCAGCTGTCTGGGGGACAGTGTCCTCCATAAGTGGTCGGGAGTTAATTCCGAAAGGAGTCGCCTCTGTGAAACGCGCCTTCTCAGTAGTTATAGACACGATTTGATCGTGATCTACTGACGGGGCTAAATCGATAGCTCTAGTCAAACGCCATACCTTATCGAGCGTATCGGTATTGTAGATGGTCCCCTCTTTCGCCTTAACCATTACGGTAACAGTCAAAGGGTTACCGAAATTCGGGTGTGCCTGATAAGTTTGCACAAAAGGGTGGTTTTTAGGGAACAAGTCGGAAAAAATTGTCTTTAATTCCACTTTGGAGAGCCCAACGGCAAAAAAGGCAGTAATGGCAATCATGCCAAGAAGTACTAATCCTCGATGCTTCATAGTCGCATGTGCTAGCGTGAACCGAAAACCTTTCATCAACAACTTCTCCCCTCAAAATACTGTTTATTTAAATTTCTCACTAGCGCTTTCGTGTAATTTCTTACCGCGAATATACACTGGTGATTATTTTGTTAACCAAAGCCTAAATCATCCCGAGATGAAAAACCTTTCTTTATCTAGCTAAGCCGCACTGCTAAGAACCAGCCCACTGTTTTCCATCCCAAACAAGTAACATCTTGGTGCAACAAAAATTTATCTCCCAGATGAAATTTCTTACGCCAAAAAAAACTGCAGGGGCAAATATACGTGCCTCCGACTCCGCATGTCAAACCAACTTTGACTAACGCCGCTCAGGGACCTCGTAAAAAATATCTGTCACCCAAAAAATGTCTCGACTCAACAGACACTATTATTGGCTTAACTGCGTTTATCCCCAGCGTTGACAGTGCATTTCGATAGGTATTACCACACACCGAAAGTCTCATTCTAGCTAGTATATAAGCTAATCCCGTTCAAAATTTATTTTTACGTTTAGCGAGAAAGTTAAAATAGTATATACTCTTCTAGTCAGGAGAGTCTCAGAAAGGGCACAGGAACGGAAAAGTCACAGCACTGGAGTATATGCATGCTGACATATGATGTCCCCCAAGCAGCTGGCTGCACCAAAAGACATAAGGTGCTTACACTGGGAGAAATTGGTGCCGGCTGAGGGAATCGAACTCTCGACCTGATGCTTACAAGGCAACTGCTCTACCATCTGAGCTAAGCCGGCAATAAAATGTCACCCATCTAGCTATTTTCATATTAGCTGAAATGGTGTGCAAATATTAACCTGTCGAGAGCTCTGGGCCAACAAGAATTTTCAAAAATCAATGGATATCAAGTTAATGGGTAGCCCTTCAACTACTTCAATCCAAATGTAAACCCAACGTAACCAGTCCCTCGAGGACGAGTCTGGGATTATCGATGTGCTTGTTCGGAATCAATTCTTTCATGACCGCTGCGGCTCCGCCCGTCAAATACCAACTAGTTGTTTCAGAAATCCCCAACATGTCTAGCTGCTGTTCCACTTCTCTGAGCACACCTTTCAGAGCACTAAGACAACCTAAAGAAATAGCTTCAACCGTATTAATTCCAAATCTGTCAGCAGCGCTAAATTGGTCAATCTCTATACCTGCCGTTCCCGACACCAGGCTTGCCTTCAGCATATCGGGCCCAGGTGCTATTAAACCTCCCACATGCTCGCCATCCGCAACGACAACATCCACGGTCAGCGCAGTGCCAACATCAACAACACAAACCGCGCCGCGTGAAAATGTCCACGCTGCCAACGAGGCTAACCACCTGTCGACACCCAAAGCATCTGGACGTTGGTATCGAGTGGACATTCCCATACATATTTTTTGTGGGACCACAAATTCCGGAGTAATATCTAAATACGTTTTGCAGAACCGTTTAATCCTGTCACGCACTTGACTACCTGCGACATTTGCTACCAATACTTTTCTAATTAGGGACGTATGAATGAGCCAGCAAGACTCAAAGTCATTTTCTATGTCTGCAGCCAAAGTGCCAAAAGAGCCGCAGTCAATCAACTGATGGCCATCCCAAACCGCGCTCTTAATATTTGTATTGCCCACATCGATTACAAGCATAGCTTTCTAAACCACCGTTAAATGGCCAGAAAGAAAAGATTCTAAACCATTGTTCGTTTCCAATAATAAGGCACCGTTTTTATCTACACCTCGAGACACTCCTTTTACTCGCCGCGTCCCAAGTGCTAATAAAATATTCTGTCCGCTAAGGGCATCGGAATCTCGCCAATCATCATGAAAGGCAGCAAACCCAGTCGTTTCAAACCTAAGCAGATTAACACCCAACACATGCAGGATTTTTGCGGCCACTTGATTACGATTAAAATTTTCTGTGACATGATGCCCAAGATCTCCAACAGGCCTATCAACTAATTTCGCGACCTCATCCGGCAACTCAAAATTCAAACCTATACCGATAATCGTACGGCTAGCGCCGCTTGCTTCTGCACGCATCTCTATAAGGATCCCCGCAACTTTCTCTTCTCCCCGAACAATATCATTTGGCCACTTTAGCTTAATGCCGCGGACTCCGATCTTTTTTAGCGCTTCAATCAGGGAGATGCCCACCACCAAACTCAAAGCGGAAAAAGTTGCGGGGGGGGTATCAAAGACGTATCCCAGTGAGAAACAAATCCCAGAGCCCGGAGGAGATACCCACTTGTCTCCTCTTCTACCACGCCCGATAGTCTGAAATTCAGCGAATAAAGCTTGCCTGTGGACATTACTTTTTACAGACTGGGTCAAGAGTCTGGTGTTGGTAGAATCAATCACGTCTTCTACGCGACATTGGAACAAGGAGCAGCCCTCTTGCTTCAAATATTTCTCGATCTCTACGCTGTCTAAACCTTCAAACTTGCATCCTAATTGATAGCCACCTCCGGCTGTCGCAACAATCGATAGCCCTTCGGTGCGTAGACGCCTGATTTGATTCCAAACCGCCGCTCGAGTGATCCCTAAAGAAAGAGCAAGATCTTCCCCAGAATGCAAGCTCCCGTCGGAAAGCAGTCTTAATATTTCAAACGCACGGCGCATTCATTTCACCTTAAATATCTAGTTGTTTGGTGCCTATACCATCGAAATCACGAACTTAAGGCTACCAGAACAGTACTTGTCGGTAAATTGTATACTTAGGTCTAATATTTCTATAGCTCCGTTAATACAACACAATGTTATGAAATCACACCTCAAGAATTTTACATCGCTGCCCCTATTATGCGCATTGTGTTGTCTTCTTTTATTAGCAGGCTGCGCAAGCCCGACCTATTACAGTCAAGCAGCCTTTGGGCAACTGGAATTATGGACGAAAAGTCGACCGATACAGGAGGTGATACAGGACAAAGAAACTTCCAGACTCGAAAAGAGAAAATTGAACACCACTCTCGATATATTGGAGTTTGCTGAAAAACAACTGCTACTTCCTGCCGAAGGCAGTTATCAAGCTTACGTCAAGTTAAAGAGACGACATGTTGTCTGGAATGTTTTTGCGGCACCTAAGGACTCTCTTAACCCTAAAGTCTCTTGCTTTGTTATTGCAGGATGCCTCCCTTATCGGGGCTATTTTTCTAAAGCGGATGCTAATCAATATGCGAGGAAGCTCAATAAAAAAGGCTATGACACTTACATAGCTGGAGTAAAAGCATACTCTACATTAGGCTGGTTAAATGATCCGATTCTGAGCACTATCATAGAGAGAGAGGATGCCAGCCTCGCGCAAATTCTTTTCCATGAACTGGCTCATCAAAAAATATACGTGAAAAATGACGCTCAATTCAACGAAGGGTTTGCAATGGCAATAGCAGATCATGGGGCAATGCTTTGGGCGGCGGATCGGAATACTAATTTCAATAGCTCGAGAAAAAACATGGAGCCCAAACTGATTAAGCTTGTGATTGACACAAAGCATGAATTGAACGTCCTTTACTCTAGTAATAAGAGTTTAGAGACAAAAATGACTGCGAAGAAAAAATATTTCCAAGATCTAGCTTTGCAATACCAAACGCTTAAAAAAAATTGGGGTGGTGAAAATATCTATGACGACTGGATGGCAGAGGGGTGGAATAACGCGAGAGTTCTCACGGTAGCGACATATTATGATTATGTGCCGTATTTTGAAGCTCTCATCAAACAGTGTAGCCCTGACTTTGACATACTATATAAAAAAATTATGCAGCTCTCACAGCTGAAAGCGGCAGAGCGACGAGAGATTGCTATTTCTTTTGTAACCAGTAAGAAGGCAAGCACCACTTGTCGCTAACCTTATCAGCAACTCATGCCTAGATTGGAACCTTTTTCCTTGATAATTGGGCGTTAGGCTGAGCTAGGGCCAAAGGAATCAAAAGCCAGACGAAACTGGCCCAGTAAGACCCGTAAAATGCCAGATGCGTATTAAGCGGGAACCACGCGACCAACACGGCTAAAATCCATATCGCTTTCATAGAAATGTTAGCCTCACGGATAATCTCTCTGAGAAAAAACAGGTATATCAAAAAAAAGCCTATCAGTCCTACAACGCCGGTCTCAACCGCAATTTCCAGTAATTGTAAATGTGGGTGATTTTGCCCTGTTCGACCGTCACGAAGCCAAAAGTCATTGGGATCCGCATGTTCGGCGTAAATATGCCTATAACCTCTTGCTCCTATCCCATTAATAGGCTCAGATAGAAAAATTCTTGTGCCAGTTCTCCAGAGTGATAGCCGATAATTACTTGCTGTATCTATTTTTTGTAGATCGCCCGATGAGAAGCTTGAACTTAAAGTCACTTTAGTATGATAGGTAGGCGTATACATGACTGCGACTAAGGAAAGGGTAAAAGCAATCAATATTCCGAAACCCATCGTCAAAAACTTTTTAGTGGTGTCGTTGTTGACCCAGATTAGGTAAGAAAAACCTAACATTGAGAGTCCAAACATTATCCATGCACTGCGCTTCACACATAGTAATAAAATGAGAACAATCATTGAAAGTATCAAGACCGAGTAAACACTTTTATACTGCCATTTAAAAACTCCATACAGAGCTAAAGGAGACAGAACCGCTAAGAAAAGGCCAAGTCGCTCCTTCGGATAAAACAAGCCTTTCAAAACGGCACCATCATAAGGAAACCCAAACAAGTCGATCGCAAAAATGAACTGAATTAAAGCATCTGAAAGGGCGAACAAGACCAAAGAAAAGACTCCCAGACCGACAAGTCTATAAGTTTTTTCTCGACAAGAGGCCCAGTAAACGTAGTACCCGCCAAAAAGAAAATGTATGTAGGAGAAGGTAGTCTTGCTAGCACTTGCCAAGTCCGAAGCACCCAGCAAACTGAGTAGCATCGGAGACCAAACTAAAGCAAATACACAGAAAAAATTTCGGGAACCTTTGTTATATATTACTGATGGTTCTTTGATAATGAGCCAAAGCCCAATCGCTGACATTAAAGCGAAAGGATAATGCACCGCATTTTGGGTTCCAAGCAAGGCGAAAGTAGTAAGGATAATTACCGTATGAAAAGCATCTTTATCGAGGTTAATCCTGATGCCTTTCAATTACTTTTATCCTTTGTACTATTTTATTGGAGCTAAAAAAGCGCTTCTTTTAACTTCAAGTGAACGGCTTCCGGACATTCGCTTAACAGCATGTGTCCTGATTTCTCAACAATAGCAAGGGAGGATTCTTTGGTCTCTTCTAGCAACCCCATGGACGACCGAGAGGGGGTCATTTTATCATCTTTACCAGAAATAATTATTGTCCTAGCGCAAACGTTACCAGCGGCTATAATCCCATTCTGATATTCATTGCACGCATTCAAATCGTTAAACAAAGCACCAGGCAAAGAGCGCTCCAAGAGTAGGTGCGCACTTTTCATTATATTAATCCCCGCTACGGTATTTCCTCCCTTATACGCATCAGGGCCGTGTCCCCATAAAACGACCATGTCTTTTGCAGAACGAAGATCTTTGTAGGCCGCATCTAACAAAGCTGGACTTACTTCCATCGGAAACCCTGCCCCAAGCAAAGCCATCCTCTTAACTCGCTTGCCGGCGAGGCCTGCAATTTCTAGAGCAACTAATGCTCCCATGCTGTGTCCACCAACGGAAAAATCATCCACACCTAAGGTATCGAGACAACGCAGCACCCAGTTAGCCATCGCCTCAATACTCGTCAAAAATCTACCTTTCGATAGACCATGATTGGGGAAATCTATAGCTAGAACAGAGCGTCCTTGCGCACTGAAATAACGAGTATTGTAAACCCAAGTACTACTGTCCATCCCCGCACCGTGCAAAAGAACTATTACCGGCTTGCTTCGATTATTAGACGCCAAGTTGCCAGCGCTATAAATTTTTTCTCCATCAACTTCAAAGTACACGGCTACATCCTATTTCTGGGAACGATAGAGCGCTTTAGACAAATCAGAAATCAAGTCTGAGACGTCTTCCAGGCCAATTGACAACCTTACTAAACCTTCGGATATCCCTGCCTGAAGTAATGCAGCATTATCCATGCGGCTATGGGTGGTACTCGCAGGGTGTATGACCAAAGACTTCGCGTCTCCCACATTTGCCAGGTGGGAAAATAAATTCAACGCATTAATGAACTTTTTAGCAGCCTCATAGCCACCCTTAATCTCAAAGCTCATGACAGCACCTGTCCCTTTGGGATAAAGCGCCCTTGAAAGCTCATGGTCCCGATGCTCTTTTAACCTAGGATGAAAAACCTGTTCTACGGACTCTTCCTCACACAGGAAGTCGACCACAGACTCCGTATTCGAGACATGCCGAGCCATCCTAAGAGACAAAGTCTCTACTCCTTGCAGCAATTGGAAAGCACTGGTGGCACTAAGGCATGCGCCAAAATCACGCAAGCCTTCTCTTCGAGCTCTAATAATAAAAGCGCTAGGCCCAAACTCTTCTGCGAAATTGAGCCCATCGAAACCATCATAAGGCTTACAGAGTGTTGGAAATTTTTCTGCACTCGCTAACCAGTCAAAAACACCACCATCGATCACAACCCCTCCAATTGTAGTGCCATGACCACCAATAAACTTAGTCAGAGAATGAATTACAATATCGGCTCCAAACTCTATCGGTTTCATGAGGTAGGGCGTGGTCAGCGTTGCATCCACAACAAGTGGCAAACCAAATTCATGAGCCACTGTGGCTAGCCGAGGAATGTCTGCTACGGAACAATCAGGATTAGAAACAGTCTCGGTGAAAAGCATGACTGTATTAGGTTTAATAGCACGGGCAAAAGCATCAGGATCACTTGTGTCGACGAATGATGTAGTTATTCCAAACCTTGGAAGCGTATATGAAAAGAGGTTATGCGTCCCTCCATAGAGGGACTTTGAAGCAACAATGTGACTACCTGCACTAGCAAGCGTAACAATGGCTAGATGGATCGCTGCCATTCCGCTAGCCGTAGCCACGGCACCAATACCGCCTTCCAACATGGCCAACCGCTCTTCCAAGACAGCGACTGTAGGGTTGGCAATACGGGAGTATGCGTAACCAGAACGAGCAATATCAAAACGAGATGAAGCCTCGTCTTCGCTTTCGAACGAAAAGGCTACAGACTGGTATATAGGAACTGCGCGGCTACCTGTAACTGAGTCCGGTCGTTGCCCGCCATGTAGGCCTATTGTATCGAACTCTAAGTACTTTGGTCCCGACATCACATAACCTCAAGGCAACTAAATTTGAACAATGCTAAAACGTTATATAGTAACACTAAACTCGTCTTTGGTTGAACGTCTCAGGTCGCTAGCCGGAAAAGTTTTGCTCGTACTGTTTTTCTATAGGCTAAGGGCGTAACGGAGAGCTCGCGCTGGAATAATCTGGAGAAATAGCTTGCATCTCCATAACCAACTCGCCAGGAAATTTCGCCGATAGACAAGTTGGTGTCGCCAAGCAACTCTTTAGCAAAGACTATCCTTTCCTTCTGCCAGTACTGTCTCACGCTGCTGCCTGTAGCGACCTTGAACCTGCGATTTAACGTTCTTAATGCGACGCCTAAATGAGCTGCTAAATCTGAAATGTTCATCTGTGTCGACAAGTTTTGAGAAATCCACCCCTGCGCCTCTAAGGCTATCTCATCATCCAGTGGCGTGCGCCCACCATCGAGATACCTATACTCGTCATAAGTTCTTCTTATCTCATGAGAGAAATTTCTCTCGACATGTCTGGCTGCGGTCTTATCAATAAAACGCTCCATGAGATGCACCGTAACATCCGCCAAAGAATTAATGCTCGCAGCACAATATAGAGTGCCCGACTGCGTGATAAAAAAATTCCTTTTCAAATGTATATCTGGAAAATCTCTTTCAAATTGGTCAAAGTAGTGCCAATGAGTGGTCGCAACACGACCGTTTAAAAGACCGGATTTGGCTAAAAGTGCAACACCTGACCCAACCGCGGCTATTTGGGTACCGTTACCATGCCTACAGACTAATGTGTCATAGAAACTCTGTCCAAGCTGATTAATCACTGCTCTAGGGTTGCGCCATAGTGCAGGTAAATAAAGTATGTCTAGTTGCGGGCATGACTGAAGATCGCAATTAGGTTTCAGAGAAAGTGGGCCAGATAACGTGTTTGATACGCTTATCAAATAAAGATTTATTTCTGAGGCCCCCCTTCTCACTTTGACAGTGTCTAACGCTGCAGACCACATCTCGTAAGGCAGCGCTGTACCGGTGATTAGCATTCCTGGAGTAAGTATAAACCCAACTTTTAATACCTTTGTTATCTTCCGATTCGCCACAATTGCTCCATATATGTCTTATTTACCATATAATATGGCCTATTTATCTGGTTATCGCTATTTTTTGTCAGATAAAATATTAAAGCTAAATTAATGGAACACAGCTTTATGACAGCTTTACCAGTTATAGTAGGTTTTGGGGGCGTAGGGGCGGCCGGCCGCTCATCATTCCATCACGCTTACCATAGAACGATTTTTGAAACGCTCAACGAAAAATTACAAGAGGAAACGGTCGCATCGCTAGCTTCAATGATGGGTCTAGCTCATCTTAAAGACAATGTGCTGGTCGATACTAACGGCCATCCGCTGTCTAAAAAACAGTATTCAAACCTCCAAAAAGATGTGCTCAATGGGACGCTGATAAGACGTTTAGAAAAAAACATTTTCGACCCAAATCAGGTCCATGGACACATGAATCTGGAAGTAAGAAACAATTCTAAGACAATGACGAAAATTTCAATATCTGCTGATGATGTGCCGGAGCGACTTCCAGATGGGTGGCGGGTGGTGTCATCTGAGGACGGACTCGCTACCATCCAGATAGGCGACGGTGGAGCGCTGCAAGCTTCATCGACTCGAAAACTTTCTGTTCAGGCCGCCGGTCAACTTCCCACCGGTTTTAACCCAGCAACCTTGTATAATTCCCGCTTCCATCCCAGAGGCCTTCAACTAGCGATAATCGGTGCATCTGATGCTGTCAAATCAATAGGCATTGATTGGCAGACGATAACAAATAATGTCTATGCGGACGAGATTGCCGTCTACGCCTCCAGTGCAATGTCCCAATTAGACAAAGAGGGAACTGGCGGCATGTTGCAGGCCAGATTGAAAGGCTCAAGGGTCAGTGCAAAGCAGTTACCTTTAGGACTGAACACCATGCCGGCTGACTTTATTAATGCATATGTTCTAGGCAGTATCGGCGCAACTGGCGCACATGTTGGAGCATGTGCATCTTTCCTCTATAACCTAAGAGCTGCGGTCGAAGATATCCAAAGCGGAAGACGAAAAGTTGTAGTCGTTGGTAATGCAGAGGCCCCTCTCGTGCCAGAAGCTATCGAAGGATATGCGGCTATGAGCGCTCTAGCTACGGACGACAAGTTATGCAAGTTGGATGGTGTGACGACACCAGACTATAGACGTGCTAGTCGGCCTTTTGGTGATAACTGTGGATTCACCTTAGGCGAGTCAGGCCAATATTTTGTCCTAATGGAAGATAACTTAGCGATAGAGCTTGGTGCACAAGTATATGGCGCCGTTACAGATGTGTTTGTAAATGCTGATGGCTTCAAAAAATCTATTTCTGCTCCAGGACCAGGCAACTATGTCACCCTAGGGAAAGCCGTTTCCGCAGCCACTTCACTACTAGGAGACCGAGCTGTCCGAGAACATAGCTTTGTGCAAGCACACGGTTCAAGCACCCCACAAAACAGAACTACCGAAACCCAAGCACTAGACAAAGTTGCTGAGGCCTTTGGTATCAATGGCTGGCCTGTTACGGCTATAAAAGCGTTTGTCGGTCATTCTTTAGCACCGGCCAGTGCAGATCAATTGGTCAGTTCCCTCGGCGTGCTAAGCCACGGAGTTCTTCCAGGCATCAAAACTATCGAAAAAGTTGCCGAAGATCTTTATGACCAACGTCTAGCTATTGCCCTCGAAGACACTAATTTAGGATCAGAATTAGAAGTTGCCTTTCTAAACTCCAAAGGTTTTGGCGGGAACAATGCTACAGGTGTCGTTTTATCTCCTCGCCGGACAAACGATATGCTTGCGAAGAGATTCGGAGCAAAGAAAATGAGCAAATATTCTTCAAAACGAGAAAAAACAGAGTCGCTGGCCCGGGAATACGACGAACAATGCTTACAGGGTGACATGGTCCCTATATACAAATTTGGCACTGACCTTATAGACGATGACGAAGTTGTTTTTACTGACCAAAATCTTAAAATCCCAGGTTTCAAAAAAGGTGTCAATCTAAAAGTAAAAAGTCTTTATGAGGATATGACATAGCGTGAAAAATATAGATGCCCCAGTCCGAAACGACGCAATGAACTGCTTCGTCTGCGGAACTGACAACGCAATTGGCCTAAAGATAGAATTTATTTTGTCTGAAAAAGGGTGTACTGGAAATTTCACGCCAAAAAAAGAGCACTCAGGTTTTGACAATGTAACCCATGGAGGAATCGTCTTTTCGGTATTAGACGATGCCATGGCTAACTGGTTTTACCTCCAGGGAGCTAGTGGGTTTACTGCTAAATCCGAAATACGTTACCGAAACGCTATGCCAATCGGAGTCGCGGTAGCTATAAAGTGTCAGTTTGTGAAGAAAAAAGGCAAATTAGTTCAGCTACAATCCCATGCTTCAGATATGGTATCTAACATTGTATATGCGGAATCAGAAGCTAGCTTTATTCTGACCGATGAAGGAAACTTGAAAATATAAAAGTAATGCGGTTCACCCAAACTATTTAAGGTAGAAACCAAATCTTCGATCTAGCATCGTTGCCTAATAAAGCTCTCACAGGATAGAAACTATGCTTAAGCGCTCTAATAACAAATCTAGATCGCTCGCCGCATCAGCGTATAAATCACTTCAATATGGAGTAGTCGCTCTAACAATTTGCATGTTGATTTCATGTACAACAGCTACTAAAAAGCCTTTAGTAGAGAAAACTAAAGCACAAACCACTGAACTAACTGACAAAAAGAATCCGCAAGAAAAGAAAAACAAGGATTCCATGACTAAAAAACCTACCTTCTCTCCTCCCGTAAAAAATGCCGCTTTTGTGGAAGTAGAAGAAATATCTATAGAGAAAGACACAAGTCGCAAACCTGCAAACGATAGAATGGGAGAGAAACAAGACCGTGAACAATCTCAGCGGGCAAGACCCACCTCTCAGGATTTCTCGGAAAGAAAAGATCTGGCAACGGAAAACTCTAAGCTTCAAAACACCAATAGCTTGAAAGCGAGCCTATTTTCTCCCACCAAAGCCAGACGCACGCAAGCCAAAAAATCCACAGGCGGTATCAAGGTCAACATTGGGCTACAAAAATCTCACAAGAATTCTATGAATCAGTTGCTGATGACGGAAAAAGGACCGAAAGAAGAAAGCTTAGGAGCTCCTGCTGAAGAGGATAGTGGTATGGGCGACGCCCAAATAATTGACTCTGGTGGGGGTTCGGTAGCGCCTGAAGTCTCCTCGGGTGATGCACGCAGCAACAAAGGCTCAACTTACGGTGCTCCTAACAGAGTTGCAGAATCTGAACCGGAAAGTCCTTCACTCCTGGAAAAAGATGATGATATCGTAGCCCGTCAATTACGAGAGGCCGCCGAATCGGAAAAAGACGCAGAACTCTCCGAGAGACTATGGCAGGAATATAAGCGCTATAAGTCAGGTCTGTAAGCTTTACTATAAAGGAAGATTCATCAAAGCTGTCTTGCTTTAGCTTCCAGGGCAACTGCTATTTGGCTGGATCCGCGTTTCAGTAGCATTGGTCTGAATCATAACCGCAGCACCTGGCTTAAATTCACAACTAGATCCGACTTGAGAAGAACTATAGGTTTTGTCGTTCTGTACAAAAGTTATCGTAACACCTTCAACAAGAACGGTGTTTTCGCTGGTAGATGCGACAGCAACGCCCGCAGCACCTCCAAGAAGGCCTCCCGCCACAGTGTTGCGCCCTCCAACAGCGTTTCCAATGGCCGCTCCACTCGCTGCCCCCAAGATTGCACCAAGTAGCGCCCTATTTGTCTGGGCTTCACTATTATCGACTGCGATCTGAGCGGGCAGAATAGCTAGAATATCTATCACTTCCGCAGCCTGTTTCTGGTTTACTTGCGAGACTTGGTAAGAGTTGGCCCGATATTTCTCCCCGGTCGAATTTAAAATACACCCGTTAAGTACCAGCGCAGAAATTGTGCTCAAAATGAGAACCAGACAGTATTTTTTCATCGACTTACTCCGCACATCATTATGTGCTTTTTTTAACGGCTAAACAGCTGATATTATAAGCAAAAAAGAATACAGGATCACAGTCCTAACAAGAAGTTAATTTTTTTTCATATTGCTAATATGCCACGATTTATTAGAAACGTTATCGCTCTTCCCAAGACTAATCCTAACAATCTGATATGATTAGTTTTCGTATAAACCGACTCTGCG
This sequence comes from Proteobacteria bacterium UBA4457, assembly GCA_002390205.1. Classification (GTDB taxonomy): domain Bacteria; phylum Pseudomonadota; class Gammaproteobacteria; genus UBA4457. Next base: position 28,677 of record DGOV01000115.1, read on the forward strand.
CGAAAACACATAACTGAGCCTGAGAACACATATTGACATCAAGCCAACCCAGTTCATCACGAACAAACCTGACTCTCATTTACCGGCGCCTAAAGGCACCAAGCCGTCACGCGCAAGGAAAGCCCTGATTGCGACAATTATATTCGCTTCTGCAAGCTCGATATTCTTTTTATCTAAGTTGATATTGTTTTCTGACAATTCTCATCAAGAAGTAGTGAGTGAGCCTTTAGATATCAACAATTTAGAGGTAGACGTTGATAAGAAAGAACTTGCTCGCCTTAGAGCTCAAACACTGCTGGCTCAAGTACTGAGGCTGTCAGATCAAATACGTCGTCTAAACCCAGATAGATGGACAAAGACAGCTTTCTTCAAGATTGAGGAGAGCATCGCTATTGGTGAAAAAAACTATCGGCAAGGACAGTACATATCAGCACAAAGAAATTACCGGCAAGCCATCAAGGACTCAGAGGCATTGATACAATCGATCCCACTAGTGATAGAAGAAAATAACTTAACTGGGGACCTCGCAGTCTTAAACAAGGATACTGCTCGAGCAATGCTCTCTTATAACTTGGTTTTAGAGATAGACTCGACCAACCAGCATGCGAAAGTCGGCTTGAACAGGATTAAATCCTTACATCAGATAAGTGCGTTAATCGCTGAAGGAGCCTACTACGAAAAACTTGGAAAGTTAGAAACTGCTGTGATGAAATACACCGCTGCTCGAACCCTTGACCCGGTCAATCCTGAGGCGGAATCTGCCCTTCAAAGAATAAAGTTTCAGCAACGAAATCAGAAATATCAAGAAAGTATGTCTCTAGGGTTTTCTGCATTGAAAATGCAGACTTTTTCAAAGGCTAAACGCCTTTTTGAAGCAGCGCAAAACTACAATGATTCGCCAGCAGTACAACAGGCACTCCAACAGGCTGAGAATGGTCTTCTTAATGCCGAGCTAGTCGGTCTCATCAACCAAGGACACGGTGCTTCAGAAAATGAAAACTGGGAACAGGCTGAATTTTTTTATAAACAGGCGGCTAAGAGAGATTCTGGCCTAGTCGAGATAGCTCTCTTGTCAACTAATGCAAAAAAGAGGTGGGCTCTCGATAAGGAACTCGAACGAGTTTTATCATTCCCCCTCGGCATTAGTATCTCAAATGGGTACACGAATGCGACAGTCATTTTGGAGCGCTCGGAAGATATTATGGTCAAAGGAAAGCGCTTGTCGGGTCAAATCGCCCGCTTAAAAAGCGAAATTGAACTTGCTCAAATACCCGTCGAGGTTATTATCAAATCAGACAATGTAGCATCTGTAACAATTTACCCACATATTGCCCTTGGGAAATTCAAACGGACTGAGCTCGGCTTGCTACCTGGAGAGCACCTAATAGAAGTCCAGTGTGATGAATATAATAACTTCAAAAAACAAGCTATTGTCTCCCATAAACTCGCTCGTAAAGAGCAAGAAATAAGAGTGGAATGTGTTAAAAAAGCGGCAAAATAAAGCTGGTTGGTCAAAAAATTGAAACAAAACATACAAGCATCTGATTTTAAACCTGGCAATAAAAAGCCGGTATTTTCAGTATCACTTAATAAAAATTATATAAAATTGGGCTGCTTCTTTCTGATCACACTTTGGGCAGCCTGGTTCGTGCTAACAGCGAAATCTGTAGCTATTTTGGTAAGCCCTGCTCATGCAACGATTGAACTCCATGGTTGGCCAACTCTAGAAATTAGGGGCTCCTGGCTCGCACGTCCTGGTCTGCATCAGTTAGAGATAAGTGCCCGAGGTTATCAACCATACGAGCGAGAACTCAATGTTAGCGAAGCCATCAGCCAAAAACATAAGATCGCTCTCACTCCATTGCCTGGACAACTGAACATAACTACTGAACCTCCTAAGGGAGGGGAACTTTTCATAGATGATGTCTCTTTTGGCAAGATACCAGGTGTCATAAAAGAGATTCCTGCTGGTACGCGCTCTATAAGATTGGAAGTGGACCGTTATTTGCCTTTTGAAGCTGATTTAAATATAGAGGGAAAAGGGTTAGAACAGACTTTAATTGCGAAGCTTCTTCCAGGTTGGGTCGATACAACAATTGACTCGTTGCCTGCGGGTGCGCAAGTAACAGTCGATGGGCGCAGTCTAGGCAATACTCCTCTTCTGACTGAGTTGCTTTTCGGGAAACGAGAAATAGAACTGCGCTTACAGGGTTACAAAACATGGGCAAAAACTTGGGAAATCAAAGCTGGGCGACCGACCAATCTCGGAGAGATAGCGCTCGCCAAAGCTGATGGAGAACTAAATATTAATACTATTCCTGAGGGCGCAGTTGTCGCAATTGATGGCGAGTTTATAGGGGTGACACCTCTTTTGGCTGCAGTTTCGCCCGATGTAAAACACAAAATCGAGTTTGTTAAAGAAGGATTTAAGCCTGCTTTTCAAACAATTTCAGTTGCATCAGCTGATAAGTCCAGCGTCGTGCTAGACTTGGTCCCAGAATTAGCAAATATACGCTTTGAAACGACCCCTAAAGATGCTCAGTTAATGGTTGACGGGGCACTTGTAGGTGCAGCCACTCAAGTCCTCTCACTGCCGACCCACGCTCATGAATTCACTATTTTTAGAGATGGTTACGCGACATACCAAAGCATGCTCACCCCTCGGACGGGGGTTGAGAAAAAATTTAGAATCCGATTGAAAACAGCTGAGGCAGCTAAAAGAGAAGCCGCGCAGGAAGAACGACGCAAAACGAGGAAGGGATTTGTAACCACCTATGTAGGACAAGATATGAAATTGTTCTCGGGGGGGACAGTTTTCTTAGGTTCCTCGAAGTCAGATGACGACCATCAAATTGACGAAGTACGTCGAAAAGTCATATTAGAAAAGCCTTTTTACTTTTCAACGAAGGAAGTCACCATTGGAGAGTTTCGTCGCTTTCTCGCAACATACTCTCCGACCGAAGACATAATAAGCCTCCCAAATCATGAACAATATCCAGTGGTATCTGTAAGCTGGATACAGACGGCCCTTTATTGTAATTGGTTAAGCCGGCGTGACGGTTTGGACAGATTTTATAATATCAGTTTTGGTGAACTCTTAGGGGTCAACCCAGAGTCTTCGGGTTACCGTCTCCCGACTGAGGCAGAATGGGAGTGGGTGGCAAAAGACTTTAAGGATAAAAAACCGCATACTTTCCCTTGGGGAAATCAGTACCCACCTACGGCAGTTTCAGGAAATTATGCTGATACGAGCGCTAATGGTTTAAATATACAGTTTTTAAAAAGCTATACAGATGGATATAAGTTTTCAGCTCCGGTAGGAACTTTTAATAAAAGTAAGAAAGGCATTTATGATATGGGTGGGAACGTATCTGAGTGGGTTCACGACTACTATAGTGACTTACCGTCTAACGCCACAACATATGACTCTCTAGGTGCGCACACTGGAACACAAAAAATTATAAAAGGAGCAAGTTGGATGAGTAGCAAAGCCAAAGAGCTGCGGATCAGCTTTAGACGTCATGGAATCAACGGGCAAAAAGCGACTGGCTTCAGGATGGCCCGATATGCCCGCTAACAAAAGACTCCTGCAAAGAACCGCTGTTACCCTAGTTCTGATCTTTGTGCATTTCTGCGGCTTCAGCGAAGAAGAGAGGCGCCAATTATCTGATAATTCACAGGAACGTGTGCTGCCCGAACACCAAATCAAGCCTTTACCCAACGATACTTTTAAGCCCAGCGAAAAAGTGTCGGAAGATTTCCCTGTACTATTCCCTGTAGATATTTGAGCAAAAAAATATGAAAAACCCCTTGCCTGAAATTATTTTCCAATGCATGACGCTACTGATATCAGCAACCATAATCCACGCAATATATAGCGCACAAATCAGACCTCAAGCAAACGCGATCATAGCGGAGCAACAAATTCAAATAGACTCTGGGATTGAGTTCAATGCATCACCTTCTATCTTGGTTATTATCAAAGATTATGAGCAAGAGGTTTGCTTCATATTAATGCTCTGGGCAATAACGATCATTGGATTCAAATTCTCAGAGACGCTCCAACAGAGAAATTATCTAAAAGACTCCTTAATCAATGTCATCCCTGGGGTTAGGATCCTTCCAGAAGATTCATGGCAATATTCACGGCCAATTCAAGCATTAAACTCCTCCGCAGAAAATGACCTTATTCCTAGAACTTTACTAACTGCGCTCCAACGGTTCGGCACGACGGAAAAAATATTAGAGGTTTCTCAAGTCATCAAAGACATGTGTGAAACAGAAGCTGAGCGTCTGGACTCACAACTGTCAACTATCCGCTACATAGTATGGGCAATCCCGTCTGTAGGTTTTATTGGGACAGTGCGCGGCATCAGCCAAGCCCTAGGGCAAGCCCATAAAGCTGTGAATGGCGATATCTCGGGAGTCACTGCAAATCTTGGAATCGCTTTCAACTCAACCTTTGTAGCGCTAGTAATAAGCCTACTTATAATGCTGCTGTTGCATCAGCTCCAGCGCGTGCAAGAGCAATTTGTTTTAGACAGTCAGCAGCATTGTGAGGCAAACCTCACGCGACATTTAGCAAACAGATAATCCTTCATTACCAGCAAAGGAAAAATCTATGAGCCCAATCATCATCATAATCAGTCACTCTGCCATCACAGTTTGGAAAAATGGTAAATTAATCGATACTAGTCCGGAAATAGCTATGCTTTCTGAATCCGGAATGCTTGTTTCTCATGAAGTTACGGTTGATAAGGTTGACAGTAGTCATGCTATTTATCGGCACTATTGGTGTGAATTAGGAGAAGAACCTCTTAGCTGTCCTGCAGGAAATTTTCGCCATAATGGAGATCTGGTCTACAGACATCTCGAAGGGATAATTTCTAGAATCGGAATTCCTGCACAAGCGATTGTCTCTGTCCCTTCCTACTATAATGAACGTCAACTGAGTCTTTTGTTAGGAATATGCAACGCGCTGCAATTACCAGTTAGAGCCTTTGTCGATTCTCACGTTGCTGCATTAGCATTTACAGGTGCACCAGGCGACTACTTGTTGGTTGACATCAAAAAAGACGAAGGTAGCGTTTGCCACATAACAGTCTCGGATAACGTTACCCGTGGAAAGGTTGAGAGAATAAAGAATGTAGGGACCGAAAAAATATATGCCAACTGTACCAGTATCATTGCAAAAAAGTTCTTAGAGCAAACGAGGTACGATCCCTTATACGCTGTGGCTTCAGAGCACTCATTGATGAAAGTCTTGCCATCATGGCTTAAAAAGATCTATACCCGTCAAGAACTAGCATATGAAATAGAACATGACGACCAAAAAAGAAGCGCATCTATACCAACCTCTGAAATTATAAATTCGCTTCAAAAAAATCTTTTACCTATTGCACGCGCACTCCCTAATGACAAGACAGTTCTGATTGCACCCTCAATATCAGCGCTTATAAAAGGCGGAGATATTTTCCCAGAGTATCAAACATTAACTCTTGAAGATTCCCAAAATGGGATAATGCATAACCTCGATTTTTTCCCAGAAGGCGTAGACGATTGTGCCTTGATTACAGAGATGCCTTCCACCAAGCATCCAACAGCTGTATATTCTATAAAACCGGCACTGTTTGGAATCGAACCGTCTTCAGCCACTCATATTCTTTCAGGGTCACGTGCCCAGACTTTATCGACATCACCAATCTATATCAATTCGGATGGAAAATTCAGTCTATCATCCAATAACTCACACGTGGTGAGCTATATCAAAGATGCTCACGCAATAATAGAAAGCAAAGGCCTTAAAGTAAGTGTCAATGGAATGACTGTTGTTGGCAAATGCAAGATTGCAATAGGGGATAAAATTGTAGTAGCTGATAGGGAAAACCATTTCATCGCGATACGTGTCTCAGATCAAAATGGCCCGTAATAAAAAGCAATTTTCCGCCTTTAGCTTATCCTTTTTAGATATCATGTCTTGCGGGCTCGGTGCCTTCATACTGCTTTTCCTGATTGCCAAAAACCACGGACAACAAGAGACGCTCCCCAAAGGTGACTACTTAGGTTTTGAGGTAGAAAAGTTAGAAAAACAATTAGCACAAGCATCGTCAGACATCAAAATGCTAAAAGAAAAAAAAATCTCTCATACCTCAAAAATACAAGATGAAAAACAGCAACAAACGGCTGCTATAGAACAACTTAATATGCTATTAACTTCCATGAAAAAATTGGCAAAACCCCCTGTAGATCGAGCGGCTTTAGAAAAAGCGATAGACAGTCTAAAAAAGAAAAAAGAGCAACTAAAACAACAGCTCAACGAAAAATCAATTGGTGTGAGAGCGTACACCGGAGATGGAAACAGAGAGTACCTGACCGGGATGCGCCTGGGAGGTGACAACATTCTAATCTTATTAGACGTATCTTGCAGTATGTTAGATGAAAGTATTGTAAACATCATAAGACGAAGAAACATGAGCGACGAAGTGAAAAGAAGGTCTCCTAAATGGCTTCAAGCATTGGCAACAATAGATTGGATTAGTGCACGTTTCCCTCAGTCAGCCAGTTACCAAATTTATACTTTTGACGATACTGTTCGATCTATTATCCCTAACTCTGAAGGAAAGTGGTTGGAGGTCAATAACGCTAAAGAACTTGATCAAAGCATTACTGCACTGAAGAAAATTATCCCAGATGGGGGTTCCAATCTGGAGAGTGCACTTATGGTTATCTCGGAACTGTCTCCCGCTCCCGATAACGTCTATCTGATTACTGATGGTCTCCCTACGAGAGGCCTAAGAAACCCTACTAAAAATACCGTAACTGGAGTAGAACGCCAAAAACACTTCGAATTAGCAGTCACACGTATCCCCCCTAATATCCCAATGAATGTGATATTACTGCCAACTGAAGGGGACCCTATGGCGCCCGCCGCTTTTTGGCAGGTAGCGCGGGTTACTTCAGGCTCTTTCTTGTCACCGGCCACCGACTGGCCATGAAATTCAAGAGAACAATCATGGAGCCCGTTAGTATCGCTTTTCTCAGCGTTATTACTTGCTGCTTTGGCGCTATTATCTTGCTGTTAATCATTTCGACATCTGAAGGAGAGAAAAGTACTGAAGATCCGGCGGACCCTCGTATAGCAGCCATTTCCAAACTACAAAGACAATTATTTAAGTTGCAAAACAGCTCTGCTGTTCTCCTACAGGTGGTTCAAAAGAGAAGCAGCGAAATAGACCAACTGTTATTAAAAAGCAAGAGCATTAAGCAAAAACTGACAGCTGCAAAGTCTGAGAAAAATCGCATATTAACGGAAGAAAAATTGAATGCAGTATTGTCAGGAGAGCTGCAAATAGCACATCAAACGCTTACCGCTGAAATGCGTCGCCTGTACCAGAAAATTGATCAGAAAAAGACTAACTTAGTAGGCGGGATACCCATCGATAGCGAATACATTATTTTTGTCATTGATACATCAGGCAGTATGTTCAGGTATGCATGGCCAAAGGTTATCGCCCAAATATCAGACACACTGAGAGTTTATCCTAAAGTAAAAGGGATCCAGATCTTAAATGACATGGGCGCTTACATGTTTCCGTCATACCGAGAGAAGTGGATACCAGACAGTCCTGACAGGCGCGATGCAATCAGCGAACGTCTAAGAACATGGAACGCATTTTCAAATTCCAGTCCTGCCGAAGGGATTACAGAAGCGATAAGGTCATTCAATTCTCTTGGGAAAAAAATTAGCGTCTATGTATATGGCGATGAATTCACGGGCGAGTCAATTCGGAAGGTAGTAGATTATGTCAGCGAGATAAACCACAAAGACAATATGGGGGACCCTTTAGTTCGCATCCATGCGATCGGCTTCCCGGTTCAATTTGCTCAACCACCAGCTCTGCAACACACTGGGGTTAGATTTGCGGCCCTAATGCGTGAACTTACCCGTAAAAATGGAGGCACCTTTGTTGGTTTAAATTCTTTCCGATAACCACACAAGTTTAGGAGAAATCCGGCAAAACATCTTTCTCAAAAATCTCTTGTGTCTCAGGATTAGCCATAACAAAGATGTAGTATGTCACTCCCGTTTCACTGATTCGCTTATGCAGTTCTTTGCGCACTTCTTGCGCTGTCCCAAGCAGCGTAACTGGAGCAGTTTGCGCACTAGCATAGTCGCCGAAACCTAAGTGACTGGCTAAATCTTTTAGACTTTGATCATCTTTTTTACGTGACAATCCTAATAAAGCAAGGCCACCAAGTTCAACTTCTTCAGGCTTCCGACCTTCCGCAGCCATGAATTCATGTAACACTGCAATCCGTTTTTTAAGAACAGACATATCAAATTTAATCGTAGCTACCGGATCGTTAATAAAATCTTTTCCATGCCCTGTTGGAGGGATGATATTTAGTATGTTCGCCTCCCGTGCCGCGATCTTCAAAAGCCCTGTACCTGACCCACCTAACATCAAAGGAATAGTCCCATTTATTGGTCTCGGATTGTTAAAAGCATCATTAATTCGAAAGTGTTTCCCGGTGTACGAGGGGTTACTAGACGTCATTGCTTTTAGAATTTGAATGGTCTCGTCAAGCTGCTCCAACCGCTCCGATAACCTTGGAAAGGGATATCCGTGATTAATATATTCTTTGTCTTGCCATCCCGCGCCTAGTCCACAGATGAATCGTCCACCGCTTAATGTGTCAATGCTCGCACATATCTTACCCAATAGCGCAGGACTTCGAAATGACGCTGAGGCAACACATGGCACTAGTCGAATCGAACTAGTCGCCATAGCCATAGCAGTCAAAGCCGTAAAACACTCTATTTGCGGAGTCTCCGGGGAGCCAAGTGGAGAGTAGAAATGGTCATTCACTGAAGCTGAATAGAAGCCGCCAGCTTCAGCAGATACTGCCTGTTCCACGGCCTCTTGCACGCTGTGCGTGTTTATAAAAATGCCAAATTTCACTGCTTTCACAGTATTTCTCCCTTTAAAAGCTTTAGGTTTGAAAACTAAGGCTGTTTACTTATCACCTCGCCACCGATAAAAATACTAACTTAAAAAACAGTTCGTTAACAACAATAAAACAAAGTACTCTTGATGGTGACGCTATAGTGCGACGCAAGTTAACCTAAGCTCGTAATAAAAAAGATAGGGAGAAGAGAAATGGGTGAAGTTGGCACAACTAAAATATATGAAAATGACAAAATCATTATGTGGGAATTTATCTTGGAGCCGGGCGAAAGAACACCCATGCATACGCACAAGCATGACTATGTATTTCATGCTCTAGAGGGTGCACCATTGCAGGTTTTTGATATCAACAATAAAGATCTTGGCACATTGCCGGTGGGTGATGGAGATACGTACGCCTTTAAAATTGAGGGAGAAAACTTAGTTTCTACTGATGGTAAAGGCCACTCTGTACCGGCAACTCATGCAGCCGTTAACAAAGGGACTGCTCGCTACAGAGAAATTCTAGTAGAGTCCAAATAGCATTTATGCGGGTTAAATCTTTAGCGTGCTTTAAATAGAAATCTAAGCTACTAAAATTTCCGAGGAAAGAACATGCAGAAAGAATCGAGCCCAGAAAATCTTTATGATAGAGATAAAGCCGCGCAAAAAATGGGAATAATCGTAGAACGCGTTACACCTGGTCAGGCTATCCTTTCTATGAAAGTTTTGGACTGGATGATTCAAGCGCATATGATCTGCCATGGGGGCTTTATTTTCGCCCTAGCAGATACCGCCATGGCTTATGCAAGTAACAAAGATGAGACTCCGCATTTAGCGCTCAATGCTAATATAGAATTTCTGAAGCCAGCAAAGTTGGGGGACCATTTAATTGCAACTGCTTCAGAGGGGAATCGGACTCGTAAAACAGGTATGTACAATGTTACCGTTGAAATTAAGGGTGGCTCGTTAATCGCTGAATTTAGAGGAAGAACCTATGGCGTCTCATACCAAACAAAACCCTAAACGGAATAAAAAAATATGAATTTACTGTTAGGCTGCATTATGGTTCTCGCTGGGATAGTGCTCCAGTTTGGAACAAACTTTGGAAAAAGAATCGATGCTTGGAACTGTCACGCTCGTCTCAAAAAACTTCTTAAGTCACGGCTTATACAGCTGATTGTTGGCTTTGGGTTAATTTACTGGGGCATTACCTTGATGCAACTTTCTTTTTAAAAAATCCACACACACAGGAATATTCTCATATTAATCGTCACTCTCTCCTAAAATCCCCAGTCCCTCAAGCGCAAGTCCGTAACCGAGTAAATCATGGACACGAGCTTTTAAATGCTGGGTTAAGATTATCCGGCTATATCGTCGAGTTAATCTTTTTTGTAAAAGTAGCATCCTGGCCAGCTCATAGGCTCTGCCCTGCAAAAGCTCCTTGGGTAAGATTTCTGCGACGATTCCGAACTCCTTAGCCTCTTTAGCCGATATATTCTGCCCTGTTAACAAGAAATACCTTGCTCGATTTGGGCCTAATAAGAGAGGCATCACTACATGCATTCCGTCTCCAGGAACCATTCCATTGGTGAAATGAGCTGAGTCCTGAAACTCCGCATCCTCTGAAGCTATGACAACATCTGATAACAATGGAATTTCACAATGCCTAAGTGCAGGGCCATTCACCGCAGCGATGATCGGAACTTCAATTCCTAACAAATTAGTGAGTAGATCTTTCCCTTCGCGATATATCTTATCCCATGCAGTTGCAGACGAGTTCCCCGGTCTATACTCGTTGGATGGACGGGGGCCCGAGAAAAGCGCTCCGGCCCCTGTCATAATTATTACTTCATTTGCTTCATCTTGCCCTATTTGATACAAAGGCCTCGGGAAACTCGCGGTGTGGTCGTATCCCCCAGTCTAAAGATCCGCCATTACTATGGAACATCAGCTCTAAAATGCCATCTGAACGCTTCATACGAATATGTGAGAAAGACTCGGAATAACGGGAAAAGACAGCCATAACATCAGTCCTTAATAATAGTAATCCAGAATATGCAGTAACTTACCTATTAAACAGACAGATTACTACAATTCTCCATGGGCAAAAACTCAATATTTATGATTTAATTGCTTATCAATAAAATTAGGAATACGCATGTTACGACTCGAGAAAAAAGTCGCTATTATTACTGGTGCAGCTGGCGGAATAGGTCAAGAAGCAGCTCGATTGTTCGCTAAAGAAGGGGCAAAATTAGCACTCCTCGATCTAGATCAAGGAGCTCTCGATAGGCTCGCCAACGAAATCGGTGCCGAAAACTGCCTTGCCCTGCAAACTGATGTGACGGATCCGGAAGCTATGCAACAAGCAGTTGCGCTGACTATTAGAAAATTCTCACAGATAGATGTGGCTTTTTTAAATGCTGGAATTGAAGGCCCCGTAACAAATTTATGTGATTATAGTATCGATGACTTTGACAAAGTTATGGCTGTAAATGTCAGAGGTGTATTCCTAGGTTTAAAAGCAGTCATCCCAGAGATGACGAGCACGGGAGGGGGCAGCATAGTCATTACCTCATCCCTGGGTGGTCTCAGAGGTATGGCAAAAATATCTGCCTATATAGCTTCTAAACATGCGGTGGTTGGTCTCATGAAATCCGCGGCATTAGAATACGCAAGCGCTAAAATTCGTGTGAACACCATTAATCCAGCGCCAATCGACACAAGAATGATCAAAGCCCTCGAAGAAGGCTATGGCCCCGGAGCCGCCGACGCGGTGCAGAAAAAAATTCAACACGGGGTTCCCCTAAGACGATATGGACAACCTCAAGAGGTTGCCAATTTAGCTCTTTTCTTATCGAGCGATGAAGCGAGTTTTATTACTGGAAACAGCTATCCCATAGACGGCGGGATGTCAGCATCTTAAAGTAAAAACGTCTTCCTCAATTATCCCCCAAACCTAATACAAAGAAAAATATTATGCTTGCATGTCATCCAGGACAACGCTGGGTCAGTAGAACCGAACCCGAACTAGGCCTAGGGCTTGTGCTTCAAGTTGCTGATCGAAGAGCAATGGTTGCTTTCCCTGCTGCTGAAGAGGAAAGAGCTTACGCAACCGATAACGCCCCACTCATTCGAGTAGAGTATCTGCTTGGAGATCATATAAAAACAGATTCTGGGGAATGGATTACCGTCAATTCTATCGCCACTTTAAACGAGTGCTTTGTTTATAGCGGGACCACAGAATCAGGGCAAAAGATCAAAATACATGAACGAAATTTAGATAGCTCTGTACAATTCAGCAAGCCGCTTGAACGTGTTTTTATCGGCCAGTTTGAAAGGTCATCGAAGTTCAATCTGCGTTCCTTAACTTTGCACCATAAGCATGTTCACCAAACATCTTCATCATATGGATTCCTTGGTCCTCGTATTGAGCGGCTCCCTCATCAATTGTATATAGCAAACGAGGTCGCCACTAGAGAATTTCCGAGAGTCCTCCTAGCTGATGAAGTCGGATTAGGGAAAACGATTGAGGCTGGTTTAATACTGCATCGTATGCTGCTAGAAGGTCGCGTGGCATCTGCACTCGTGGTAGTTCCTGATCAGCTGTTGTTTCAGTGGTTTATTGAAATGAGACGAAAATTTAATCTGGACTTTTCGATAGTAGAAAAAATTGAGATCTTACCTCAAGAGGACGATCAAGAGGCAGCAGAAACAACCGATATGTTTTCGCAATTGACCTTAGTGCCTCAAAGTTTTCTAACAGAGGATAATCAGAACCTCGAAAAACTACTTGATCAACACTGGGATGTTCTTGTGGTTGATGAGGCACACCACTTAACTTGGTCCGAAGGAAAAGTCGGGGAAGATTTCCAAGCTATAGAAAAATTATCTGCCGTCACCCCAGCACTAATCCTTCTAACAGCCACGCCATTACAACTCGGGATGCAAGGGCACTTTGAGCGTCTCAAGCTACTTGATCCTCAGCGCTATGTAAATCTAGAAAAGTATGTTGCAGAAGAGGAGGGTTACAAAAAAGTTAGTGAACTTGTTGGTTGTTTAGAAGGTGTAAATAGTCGACAGGTTGATGATCTACCGGGCGATATTTTAGCAGCGACTGAAAAACTTTTAGGGTCAAAAGTAGTTGAGGAGAATTTTAATACTACCGTTGAAACTTTAATTAAGGAAATTCAAGATCATCATGGAACGGGACGGGTCTTGTTTAGGAATACGCGCAGCAATATAGGCAATACAAATCAGAGAATACTGATTGAGCATTCCCTGCCGACTCCAGAAGAGTATCCATCAACTGTTGATGAGTTTAAAACAACCTTGGAACAGCTATATCCTGAAGTAAATTACGGTGAAGGCTGGACAACTATAGACCCGAGAGCATCATGGTTGACTCAATGGCTTAAAGAAAACCCCGCCCTTAAAGCCCTGTGCATCTGTGCTCATGAAAGCACTGCAATCCAATTAGAAAAATGGCTTAATTTGGCACAAGGGATAAAGTCTGCAGTTTTCCACAGCGAGCTCAACTTAGTCCAGAGAGACCGAGCAGCCGCATACTTCGCCGACCAAGAAAACGGTGCTCAAGTTTTAGTATGTTCAGAGATCGGAAGTGAAGGCAGAAATTTTCAGTTTGCTCATAATCTGGTACTTTTTGACTTGCCCTACAATCCCGAGCTTTTAGAGCAAAGAATCGGTCGACTAGACCGTATTGGGCAAACAGAGACTATTAATATACACGCCCCAGTAATGGCAGAAACCGCTCAAAAATCTCTCTTAGACTGGTTTCATTGTGCATTAAATGCCATAGAGAATACCTGTCCGGTTGGGGCCAGCTTGTTCGCTGAATTTTTCGATGATTTGGAGTCGACCCTCTGGAACCGAGAGGGAGACGCTAAAATAAAAGAATTAATAGCCAAAACTGCTAAGAGAAGAGAAACTCTTCTGGAAGGACTCTCTATCGGCAGAGATCGTCTTCTGGAACTAAACTCGTTTGACAAAAAAATTGCTGAAGAACTCATGCACAATATCCAAAAACAAGACCGTCCTAATGAGCTTAAAAATTACATGGATTCTCTTTTTGACGAATTTGGTGTGGAAAGCGAAGATGATTTAGACCAATGTATAGTCCTTCATCCGGGAGATCACATGCCTTGTGAAACATTCCCTCATCTACCAAGCGATGGTATTAGTGGGACATTCAGCCAAGAAATAGCAAAATCAAGAGATGACCTACAATTCTTCACCTGGGAGCACCCTATGGTCACAGGAGCGATGGAACTTATCCTTAATAGTGGATTTGGTAATTCTGCCTGTAGCGTCTTGAAGAATACAGGGATGATAAAAGGATCTTTAGTGCTGGAGTCTAACTATGTAATTGTGTGTCCCGCACCAGCTGATTTAAGAGTCGAGCGGTTCTTCTCCGAGTCGATCATTAGAGTTCTAATCAATAATGTTGGCTCTGACATCAACAACAAGTATTCAGTCGATTGGCTGGCTAAAAATACGACAGATATTCCAGAACTAACTGCACAAAAAGTAGTGAATCAGGTTCGTGCGCAGCTTGAAAATCTCTCGAAAATTGGTGAAGAAAAAATCCAAGAAAAAACGATGGAAATAAAAAGAGCTGCTAAAAATGATATGAGGCGACAATTCGAGTTTGAAATTAAGCGATTAAAGCGTCTATCTACGATAAATAACAATATTAGGCCCATTGAGATCAAGACGCTGGAAGTTAAGCTATTGCAGTCGCTGGCCTTCATCGACAATACTTATTCCAAGTTAGATAGCCTGAGGATATTGATAGCCACTTAAAACTCTTACCTACTAAGGCTATACTAGCTCTCCACTGCTTTAAAGAGAATCTTTTGAGAATGACCCAGCGCATCACAAACATGTCCGGCCACAAAAAAGCAGATGCTCTCGATGAAGTGAAGGTACTAGATTTTACGGCTGTAATTGCAGGGACTTATTGTACTCGTCTCATGGCTGATCTAGGTGCCGTCGTCCTTAAGATCGAGCCACCGTCTGGCGAAATAATGAGAAGCATTGCGCCAATGAGAAAAAATGTCAGCACGGTTTTTAGTTCGCTGAATGCAGGCAAAAAATGTATGGTGCTTGATCTCAAAAAACCGGAGGCCATTGAGATTTGTTATGAGTTGATTAAAAGTTACGACGTTGTTGTTGAAAACTTCAGCCCAGGCGTGATGGATAAACTAGGCTTAAGCTACGAAACACTTCGCGAAATCAACCCTAATATTATTATGTGCAGTATTTCTGGCTATGGACAGCAAGGCCCTGGTGCAAACAGGCCGGCGTATGCACCTATAGTCCAGGCAATGACAGGATTTGATTCAGTAACACTTGCAGCTCAAAAGGATATGAGCAAGCCATTAAACATGGGATTGCCGGTGGGAGATACGACAGCAGCAATTCAGGCATTTGGCGCAATAATGGCAGCGCTTTATTATCGGGAGAGGAAAAACGTTGGCCAGTATATCGATATAGCTATGGCAGATAGCTTACTCAGTACCATGAACCGAGATTTTCAAACGGCTTTCCACTCAGATCCAATAGACAGGCGTTACGGTCCGTTAAAGACTAATGATGGCTACATAGTGGTGATGCCCTTGAGCCAACGACACTTCAAAAACCTAATTGAATGTATCCAGATGCCACAGCTCATAAACGACAAGCGTTTCTCATCGGATAGGGCGCGTCTTGACAATTACAATCAATTGCTAGACTTTGCGGAACAATGGGCATCAAACCGATCCACTGAAAAAGTATTGGCCGCCTTCGAAAAGGCACGTGTGCCTTGCGCACCCTATAACAATCTTGCTGAGGTAGTTAAGGACGCTCAGCTTATCTATAGGAATATGCTAACCGAAGTCATAGATGAATCAGGGCCTTTGACTGTGGTAAATAGTCCTTTTATTTTCTCAGAAACTCAGGCGGAAATCAGAAAGGAAGTCGCCACATTAGGTCAACACTCTCGCAATATTCTCTCAGAAGAACTACAGATACCTCAAAAAGACATTAATGTACTGGTCGAAAAAGGTATCATTAATGGTTGAAAAAATGCAGCGCCGTATCCATAAGAGCTACTTCGCTTCAGGTAGATACCAGGAAATTTAATGAAAAGTTGGATTGCAGTTTGGATAGGTCTGTTCGCCACAGTAATGCTTCTGGCAATGCTCTCAGACAAAGGTAATAGAAAAAAGAACCTGCCTATGATTCTTTTGATGGTCGCTGTCGCGACCATCTCAGCATGGCTTTCTTTATTCCATTAAGCAGACAATTTCCTTAAACCCAGTCTTCCTCAGTATGTAATCGAGTTAGATGGATCTTCTTAATCTTCCAAGCCCCAGCCTCCTTAACATAATCCTCATGATAGTGTCCCCAACCTTTGAAATGACACGTGGGTAATCGAACGTAATCGAACATAGCCCAGATAGCCTTTGCATTATTAGCATCAAGCAGTTCAATTTCCGGCATAAATCCTTGATGCATCGATTTAGCTCCTTCCATAAGAATACTCACACCGCTAATTAACGCATCGCGTCCTTCGCACGTAATATTTAGGGGTAGATCCTTAGACGGTCTCGGACAGCCTTCATAAACGGCAAAAATGTCACTCGTGAAGCAGTCTGTCCATGGCACCCATTGTTGGGTATCCATCAAACGAAAATAGCGTGACTTTAATTGTCGAATATCTTCCAAATCAGTCAATTGTTGATCCATCTCTCATCCCCTTAATTTAGCATTAATCATCAATACTTTTCATTTCTACTCTAGAAATTATTGCGGCCATTCTCCCATCATAATTTTCATTACAACGACGTACATATAAGACTGTCGTCGCCATGCTCAAGACTATAAGAAATAGTGCTGCGGGTATACCCCATGTAATAACAGTCTGGCTATGAAGTGGTTGGCTTAACCAATCGGGATAGAAGGCCACAACCAGAATAAAAGTATAGTAACTAACTAAAATCAATCCACTCAACTTCCAACTGAATTTTATTTTATCTTTTGCTAACTTTTGAAAAGTTTGATCTTCAGCAATTTTAACGTAGATATTAGTATTCATGTCTCACCTCCCATATATAAAACTATTATTTTTCGGAATTCAACGGACCAACAATCGACCGTACAAACTGATTTTTAAACGCAGATTTTGCATGCGCCGCTTCATCACTAGAGTCAAAAATAGAAACCAAGTATATAGAAGCAAAAGCGGCGGTCATCGAAAATAATGCTGGGTGCTTATAGGGGAAGATTGACTCCGCATTGCCCAGGATGTCAACCCAAATAGTAGGTCCAGTAATCACGCAAGCTACTGCGCTGGCCAGCCCAATAGACCCGCCAATAAAAGCACCCCTAGAGGTCAAGCCACTCCAATACATTGAGAGGAATAAAATAGGGAAATTAACGCTTGCGGCGATAGCAAAAGCTAGACCAACCATATAAGCCACATTCTGATTTTCAAAAGACAAGCCCAGAATCATCGCTGTAATTCCCAGTGCGATCGTTGCAACCTTAGAAACCAATATTTCAGTCCCCTCTTTCGGTTCACCTTTGCAAAATACACTAGCGTAAACATCATGCGATATCGCGGAGGCACCGGCTAGAGTCAAGCCAGAGACCACAGCCAATATCGTGGCAAACGCTACCGCTGAAATAAAGCCTAGAAAAAAATCACCCCCAACAGCCTGAGAGAGATGCACAGCAGCCATATTACTGCCACCGATTATAGCGCCCGTTACATCTAGATAGTCAGTATTTGGACCGACCAAAAATATAGCACCAAACCCTATAACAAAAAGTAAGGAGTAAAAGTAGCCGACAAAACCTGTGGCGAAAATCACCGACTTCCTAGCTTCTTTAGCGTCCGGAACTGTAAAAAATCTCATTAAAATATGGGGTAAGCCTGCTGTTCCAAACATAAGTGCCAGCCCCAATGATATTGCCGAAATTGGATCAGATATTAAGCGGCCTGGTGCTAGAATTAATTTACCAGAAGCATGGTTATCTATCGCAGAGCGAAAGAGTTGCTCAAAGGAAAAATCAACTTCCCATAAGACTGCAAAAGCCAAAAATGTAGCTCCCGAAAGTAATAGTACTGCTTTGACAATCTGGACCCACGTGGTCGCTATCATGCCACCGAATGTAACGTAGAGGATCATCAGAACACCTACGACCGCTACTGCTAATTCGTAAGGGAAACCAAATAGAACTTCTATCAACTTACCAGCTCCTACCATCTGAGCTACTAGATAAAGAAGAACCACTGTCAGGGTCCCGCAAGCGGAAAGGCTCCTTATCGGAACAGGTTGTAATCGAAAAGAAACTGCATCGGCAAAAGTAAAACGACCTAAATTACGGAGTCGCTCCGCCAGTAAGAAGAGAATAATAGGCCAACCAACCAGGAATCCGACTGAGTATATTATCCCATCAAACCCGCTAGCAAAGATCAAGCCTGATAGACCCAAAAAAGAAGCCGCCGACATGTAGTCGCCTGCTATCGCCAACCCATTCTGAAAGCCAGTGATTTTCCCACCGGCAGCATAGAAATCACTTGTCGTGCGTGTTCGACGTGCTGCCCACCAAGTAATGAAAAGAGTCCCTGTCACAAAAATAAAAAACATCGAAACGGCTGGGATATTAACCGTCTTTTCACTAGCCCACGCCAGTAAAGGAAAACCAGCAAGACAAAATAGGGTCAACAAAAATCTCATTCTGAACACTTAACAATTCTCCTTTTTTGAGTCCAAATAATTAACTGATGGAAAGACGACTCACAACGAATCACTACCAAAGTATGTCAGAGGCCAGCCTCGCGCCTTCTGCCTGAGACGCCAGCTTCGCCCAAACCACTGACTGCGCAACCATTTCCCAGCCAGCAAATGTTCCAAAGCCGCAGTCTACTCCAGCTATGACTCTTTCTTTGTCGCCGACCGCCTCCACCGCCTCGAGGATCCTATTACAAACCACCTGGGGGTGTTCAATATAATTTACTGTCGAGTCGATTACGCCCGGAATCAATATAGCGTCATCTGGTAGAGGGTGTTTTTTAATCTCACCATATTCATGCTGATGCCTAGGATTAGCAAATTCAATTAAGAAAGCTCCAACATTCGCCTCCGATATAATTGACAAAATATCACTTAAAGGGACATCACAATCATGGGGGCCATCATAATTCCCCCAGCATACATGAAGCCGGATGCGATCTTTGGGGATATTGACACAGGCCTGGTTAATCGAATCAATATGCAAGGCAACAGCCTCTTGAAATTTAGAAATCGGGTCATGCTGAAACTGTCCATGCCTCTCCATCGCCAAGTCGGGACAATCAAGTTGCAGTAAGTAACCGTGTTCGTGAATCAGCTCGTATTCTTTCTGCATCTGCTTAGAGACTGCTCGGACATACGCTTCATGAGAATCGTAAAACTGGTTTGCCATCGTAGTACAGATGATACCTGGTGATGCCGCGGTCATAAACTTTTCAGTGTAATCGTGACTTCCCTGATTTAGGACATGGTCGAACATCATGAGCTCCTGCTTAGCAAGCCTAAGATCAGTGTATAAGACTTCAGCATTAGCGGCTGGGGCATCAAAAACTTTAGCGGTCTTGCCTCTCCTAGAAAAAATTTCTCCAAAGTCAGGATAGTCCGCAAAATCAGTGAAAGCCTCTCGTTGAGATATTCCGCCAAACCCTTCTAGCCTCTGTGCTACATAAGTCTGGAAACCTACGCGAGGTTGCTCGCCATCGTTGATCACATCAACACCAGACTCTATTTGTTTAGCGACAGACCTCTGCACACCCTCAGCAGCAAGTGTCTCAAGCATACGCTCATCAACCTTCTGCCCTTCTTCTTGCAAGATCAAAAGCTCCGATAAGTTGGCTTCTCGAGGCAGACTTCCTGTATGAGTTGTTAAAATTCTTTCTCTACTGTGCAACATATTAGCTCTCCCCTTCTAATTATCTAGTTATTCTCGTGCAATATTTTATGGGTTTCCTGCACCAGGAACATCTACACGTCGAACTTCTATACGGGCATTTTTCGCACCTTTAGCAATATCCTCTATTTCTCCTTCAAACGTGAGGGCGAACAAAGTTCGTCCGTCTTTCCCACCCAGGTTACACGCGACCGCACGCTTTCCTTCGACAGTGTAAATTTCTCCTATACGGCCTCCTTCAAACACTCTCAAAAATTC
>DGOV01000068.1 GCA_002390205.1 Proteobacteria bacterium UBA4457
GGGTATTCAAGAGAAGTCGCTCTACCACCCGATTAAACTCAAAACGTTTTCCCCATTTAAACCCACATGTAGCTAACTACTACATCTCCAACACTGATATAGCTGATTTTCCATACTGGTATCTTGAGGGCATCAAGACTGCCATAAGCATCTCATCGGTAGACGAGGATGTAATAAATTTTAAAAGTGTAGGTAAACAAAATTTTGGTCTTCCTTCAAGGGAGGTATTACCGTTAGACGAATTATTCGATAACTTACAAAACTATGAAAATCTAGATCAGCAGCGGAACTATTGGTATACAGCCCATTGGATTCTGCAGTTAGTATTTTTTTCTGATGTGCCAGAACTTAGAGAGCGCATGCAAAACTATTTGTTTTCTTTCCTTGCAGGAGAAAGAGAAGTCAACTCCCTCGTCGATTCTTTTGGAATACCTCCCGATGAATTTCCTTACTATCTTGATGAACTTATTGCCGATCTCCCGCGTTTTGCCCAAATACCCAATGAATATGTGTATTCAGGCGGAGTGAAAGTATCCGACGGATCCGAATCCGAAGCATTTCGAGTTTTAGCCGTTGTTAATTCTATCGCATCGGGTGATATGCCAGAGATCGTTAATGTAAACTCTGAAGAAGGTAGTAATCGCGGCGCAAACTCGCAGCTAACAACAGATGAAACAACAGAGACATCCGTCAACGCATTAAGGATGAACGGAGAAGCATTACTCGCAGATTTCGTCAATAACCTGCAAAGGGGCGACCTTTTTAATGCTGAGCCAACTTTGGACAAACTTCATTATGTCTATCATATGAGTACTTTCCTTGATCCTAAGGCTATTCATAATCTCATCGAGGAAGTCAGAATCGGAAGAAAATTAGATATCGGCCCGCTCGATATTAGCTTACCGGACGACGGGCTTCGCTGGAACAATGTCGATGACATAGCTTGGTTAAAAACTGGCATAGCTGCTGTTAACACTGAAAGGTCTAAGGAGCTAGAAATTGCAAACGCTCCTACTCAGATTGAAGAAGCACCACTAACACTCCCCACAATAATAGATGAAAGCTTTCCGAGCGATGATTTAAATTTAGTGAAAGACCTTGTGTCGCTGGCAGAACTATTTGAGCGCGGCTTATTAACAGAAAGAGAGTTCGAAAACGCAAAAACAAGACTCTTGGAGAGAGGTGTGCGCTGAGGGAACCCCGAGGACGCGGGGGAGGAAGCCAGTCGTAAGTTAACTAGCCCAGCAGCTCGCCCCAGAAGCCAATACCCTCATAGTTCCATTGCCCAGTAAGCTGAATGCTCTCCACCTCAGATTCATCTGCTGTGTAAAAATGCCGATTTAGTTCTGGGCTGTAAAACCTGTGTACTGCTATTTCCTCTCCCTCGCTCGAAGGGTTGGGGTCATTGGCATAGACATTGAATGTGGTGCCTTCGTAATTGAATGGCCACTCTCCAGATTCTATTTTACCGTTTACAAATTCAGCTTCTTCTTTGGATACAGTAAAGAAGTGATGTCCAGTCTCATAATTATAGAATCTATATAGCGGTGTGATTTGGGATGAGTTTTGATAGGAATGGGCAGCTTCAAATGTTGCACCTTGATAAACATACGGCCATTCATCGACGTTATTTTTATCGATTGAACTATTTGCAATGACTAAATCCTTCTCATCAGCGTTGTTGGTGTAGAAGAAGGCGTTGTCTCTAGTGTTGTAAAATCTATATACCGGAGCTATAGATTTCTCAGAGACTTCAGAAAATTCGCCCCAATAGGCTATATCCGCAACCACTACAGAATCGTCTCTGAAGCTAAGCGTTTCAATATCGCTCGATACTAGCCCAATCTCATTCCCAAGCTTATCAGTGATCAGCACAAGGCCGCTTTCTGGATTTTTCGAAACTAAATAGTCGCCAAGATCATTTTCGAGCGTAACCGTGTCGTTTCCTTCGCCGCCGCTGATAATTTTATAACCATCTGAAATCGAAATTGTGTCATTTGAAGTTGAACCAAGAAGCAGCTTAGCTCCAGCAAATTCAGTTTCCGAAGAGTCATCTATAGAGCCAGGCTTGAGTTCTACAACGAAAGTGGTGCTATTGGATAGTGAGGAAGAAAGCGTAATCGTAAGGGACTTGCCGTCAATCGTGATGTTTTGACCACTAGCTGGATTGAATTCTGTAACAGCATTTGAGCTGGTATCAGTGACTGTAATCAAACCCTGCCCAGCAACAAATGGTTTAGTAAAAGTCAGAACGATTTCGTCCGAGTTTCTAATTTCACTGGCAGTAGTTGAGCCAGTTAATTCCAGCTTTATCCCTGCCTCAGTCTTGAATATATACTGATCTTGTTGTCTGAACTTGTTGTTATTAGAGTCAACTATGCTACCAACATCTAGATTTACCTCATATGTTGAAAGTGCATCTAGATTTCCAGAGGGATCAATTGTCAACGTGTTGCCGTCGACTGATAGTTCCATACTTGTTGCAGCGTCATAAACAATAACTTCTTCAGAAGGACTCCCTGTTTTTCGAAGTCTGATCTGTCCGGACCCAAGGCTTATAGCCGAACTGAATACCAGAACTATATTGCTCGACAGTTTTGCATTAGTGGCGTTTTTTGTTGGCGAAAATTCAGTAATTGTTGGCCCTAATTGTAGCTCCGATATTTTTAAAGTAGCGTCTGAAAACTTAATGTATTCACAATTAAAGAGTGAATCAGTACTGCCATTGCTTTTTGTTACCTTTAGAATGTCATCTTCT
>DGOV01000064.1 GCA_002390205.1 Proteobacteria bacterium UBA4457
TTGAGTTTCTGGCACAAATTTGAGAACTGCAGGGAGTTGGAGAGCCACCTCATCTGCCAGGTCTGCCGCCAACTCGATTTCGCGACTAGGCTCCTCTAGCGCCAAATAATGCTCAACACTAATGCCTGTATCATATAAATCGTTACCCGCCGCGTTGGCTGGCATGACACCATAGCTGATCGATTGCTCGCTCACAGATCTTGCTCCAGTTCTATGCGGAGCTGCGACCCGTACTTTTTGTGCACGCGCTTAGCGATTTCTATTTGGCGACTTTTCCCACCAAAAGCAATCACGGCAGTTTCCACAAACCCTTCTTGAATACCCGTAGCAGCAGTCGCCCAACCCTCGTAAACTCGCCAGCGGGATCGTTGCTGGAGATCGTTTCCTAAAATCAGGCATCCGTTTTTTCTCCCAAGAAATAGCTTTTTACCTTTACGATTAATGGTTTCAACCCCTACTAAAATGCCCGTATCAATCCCGAAGCAAGGCACAAGCAAGTAATCGTCATGGTATCCCCAAAAATCACCTTGTATCCTACCGGCGCCGTATGCACCCCTAAGCTTCGGTTTGTAGGGATGACTCGAGACGTGGTTGTCGCTTTTATTGCAGGTTTCCCATGCTTGGGATGCAGACTTGTGCGGCACTTCCCTTTCAGGCGCACTATCTATTGATTCAGACCTCTTTGGTCGGTTGGTGAATTCGTTTGATCTAGACCATGTAAACCCAGATTCTCTGGCTATATAAAGAATAGTGCCGATGCCTATCCCGCCAGAACGAAAGCTATCCCACTTCCTTGCAATTTCTGAAGAATCGTATTTTTTAGACGATTGCGACCACGAGTCCCAGAGAGGCAGACCATTACTACCAAACTCGCTTTTCAGCCCCATGCCAACACGAATCCAATCGTCATAGCTATCAGAGCTGATGTAATCCAACATTTTTTCAACTTTCGCGGCTTCCATTTGTTGCCCCTTATTCGATGTGTCTATTAAATTTGCAGTGATTAATTATGATCCGTCTTAGCTCTTTCAAAATTCAAAGTTCTTAATCCCAAATTAAATTTTTGTTGTGCACTGGGAATCCGATGAATAATCTTGAGTCCGATTCAGGTGTAGAACTCGTCTAGAGCGTGATGCACTGCATCGACGAGAATTATTGTCTAATCACATGTGGCGAACCCTATAGGTCTTCACCCAACCAATTTTTCTAACTTCTTAAAAATGGCTTGACCGGATTCCGATCTAGGCGCTTTAAAGATTTCTCAACGCACCTTTGATCAAATAGGTCTAAGACCGATTCCAACCATTGGTGCGGACGACCCGGGTGAGTGGGTCTCGGAAATTCGTTGGATGTAAGTCGTCGAAACAGCGTAACGCGAGAAATCTGGTAACGCTTACAGACAGCTTGGGTATCAAGCAGATAGGGGTCGTTGGACATTATTTTGCTCCGTTATTTAAGTAACGGAGTCTTTATAAACCGAATTCTTACCGATCTATGCTTAAGCGGATTCCTGTACCGCTTTTCTTAACAAAACTTTTGAAGTTACTGAATCCAGAACGCGCCAGTGGGTGGTTTACGCTTCTCTTGATCCTTGACTGTCCACCTTTTCCAAGCATCCTTGCAACGCTTGGCGGAAAGAACATCTTTTCGATTTATCGTGCTCTTCCTGCTTTCACTCGATATTTGTTTACACGCTTCGTTTACAGAAAGTCCGTGAGTATCCATTTTGTATTGAACTAGACGTCCTAACTCATTTTCAGAG
Source organism: Proteobacteria bacterium UBA4457 (assembly GCA_002390205.1). Lineage (GTDB taxonomy): Bacteria > Pseudomonadota > Gammaproteobacteria > UBA4457. Next base: position 1,763 of record DGOV01000064.1, read on the forward strand.
ACCGCTCTTTTGCCTGTATCCTGCATAGCGAATTGATCGGAGACGAAAATCTTCTCAAGCTCGACTCCAAGCCACCACAATCCTTCGCCACCACCAGTCATATCATTGTTTTTCAACTTATTAATGACTTCTCTTTTTCCTTCAAAGCCGTTCCACTTCTTCGCTAGAACCCATTCATTCAAATCGTTAAGCAGCTCTACTACCGCCGCATCATTCTTCAAAGGTTCTGGCTGCTCCTCTGAATAGTGCCTGATAATTAGCTTCTGCACCTCAAATAACGACGCCATCAGGGAAGCTCCAATTTGCCTGCCATATAGTCAGCCCAAACCTGCATCATCTTTTTCCGGCGTCTATATCCATCACCTCGCTGGTAAGCCGCATCTAGCTTGCTCTGTCCATGAGTCAACATTACCTCTACGTGCTCTTTCGAAAAACCCAATTGATCATTGTCGTAAAAAAAGGTTCTGATCGTTCCTCTGAAACCGTGAGTATCAACCTTCTCTCCTTTCCACCATCTGCGATGCTGTTTGCGGATTGCGGTGTCAGAAAGCGGCGTGCGATTTCCGCTCTGAAACACAAAATCCCCGTCTCTGGGTTGTGATCTAAGTATCTCTATTGCCAGATCACTCAAAGGCTCTCGGTGATCTTCTTGGACTTGCTTTTTGAGCAGACGTTGCCACGGGATAGTCCATAGTCCGGATTCCAAATCCAATTCACCCCAAGTCATCTCGGTTACTTCTGAAACACGCTTGCCCGTCAGTGCCAAGATTTTAAGGACCTTTTGTGACTGAGNNGCACAGCTCTATTTTGCTTCGGAAGCAACTCCCCCAGACCATTGGCCTTAGCAGCTGGGTTCGCAACATCTAATTCATGGTAGGCAATAGCCATAGAAATGATTTTTTCCATTCGCTGTCGCACATCTTGGGCCACCTTAGTTCTATCCAACCAAAAGTTATCCATCTGTTTTTTATCAGCTGCTTCACCTTTCTGAGTCAGGACTTCAAGAATCTTTTTCGTCTTCAGGTCTACTATCCGCTCATTTCCAATTTTAGGAACAACGTAATAGTCCAGCGTGGACTTCCATTGATAGGCTTTCCTATCGCTCAGCCCCTTTTGAATGGATGGCCAAAACTCATCTAAAGCCTCGGAAAAAGTAATGGCTTGTTGGGCATCCACCTCAATCCGCTTTTGCTCCTTATATTTTTCTCCTTTCAAGCAAACACCCTGCCCAACTTTACTGCGAGCTGCATAAGCGTTTGTAACAGCGTCGTCCAGGCTATCTTGAGGGAAAATGCCGATGCTGACCTTGTGCTTAGTCCGGCAGACTTTACAAGTATGGCGGAAGATCCACTGTTTACTTGAAGGACCACGAACATATAAATTCAGCCCGGGCACATAGCCAACCGCATTCATACCGTTTGGGAGTTTCTGGAGATCAGTCTTTTTGATATCGACGGGTCTGATGGGCATTTTACGTGTACCTTACGTGTACACTTATTTTGCATATTTACGAATAGATGTGAAACTTTTTGAACGTCTTGCTTGGATAGATTTCAATTATATTTTTGTTTTTATTAGGTTATTTTATTATTTGAACCTTTAAGATTTATTGTGCAACAATAGTTCGGGTTCCTCTCTCTCCGCCA